>DWXO01000053.1 GCA_019119165.1 Candidatus Flavonifractor intestinigallinarum
GGAGGGAAAGATAGTGTGAAAGAAAACCGTCAGGGTTGTCTTTCGTGTGCAATCAACTGACTTTTGAGCACTTTTTTGAAGTGCTCAAAAGTCCGGCAGCTTGTCGAAAATACTTTTTCGACAAGCTGAAATGCCCGCTGCTGTTGCAGCGGGCATTTTTTGTGGGTTTGTCAGGCCAGCTTCAGGTGGGAGCGCTTGAGGGCGGTACGGATAAGCACGCACAGCAGGGGAGCGGCCACCAGCGCGATCACGGAGTTGAAGATGGAAGCGGGAATCTTGGCATACAGGGTCAACAGAGCGGCTGCGGGGGCCAGACCCTCCACCAGCAGGGCATTGTAGAAATAGCTCTTGGCAAAGTAGAGGACGTAGTAGATTACGCAGCCCAGCGCCGCACCGGACAGGCAGCGGGGGTAGGTGGGCTCCTCCCGGTGGGAGGCATTCCACATGACAAGACCGGCACCCAGGCCCATAGCGCCCTTGGTCAGGAAGGTGAGCCAGCATTCGGAGACGAACAGGGGATTGGTCAGGTCATACAGAGCGGAGCCAAGGCCGGAGGCCAGGCCGCCGATGGGGCCCAGCAGCAGGCCGGACAGGCAGCACATGATGTTGGCCAGGGTAAAGGAGGTATTGCCTCCAATGGCGATGGGCATGGTAATGCGCAGGTAGTTGCTGGCGAACACCAGAGCGGTCATCATGGCCAGAACGGCGATTTTCAGCGTGGAATTGGAACGGGATCGCATGGAGAACACTTCCTTTGTTTTTTCTTTGCCTTGATTATAGCGCCGAACTGACCTTGATTCAAACGCCAGATTTAAAAAATATAATAAGGTCAGATTCCGCAAAAAAGCCGCCCCCGGCGGGGGGCGGCGGAGGGGCTCAGTACCGGCCGAAATCGCCGGAGCGGCCCTCGGTCACGTCGGCGCCGAACTCATAGTCCTTGCTGGGCAGGATGGCGTTGAGAGCGATACCGGCAATGGCGGCGATGGCCAGGTTGGTGAGGGTCACATGGATCTCGCCGATGGCGAAGGTGATGCCGTTGGAGAAGCCCAGGCCGCACACCAGAATGACGGCGGCAATGATGAGGTTGCGGGAGTTGGTGAAGTCCACCCGATTCTCCACCACGTTGCGCACGCCGATGGCGGAGATCATACCATAGAGAATGAAGGAGACGCCGCCGATGATGGCGGTGGGGATGGAGTTGACGATGGCGGCGAAGGCGGGGGAGAAGGACAGAATCACCGCGTAGATGGCGGCCAGGCGGACCACTTTGGGGTCGTACACCCGGGAGAGCACCAGCACGCCGGTGTTCTCGCCGTAGGTAGTATTGGCGGGGCCGCCGAAGAGCCCGGCCAGGGCGGTGGCAATGCCGTCGCCCACCAGGGTGCGGTGGAGGCCGGGGTCCTCGATGAAGTTCCGGCCCACAGTGGCGGAGATGGCGGACATATCGCCGATGTGCTCCATCATGGCGGCAATGGCGATGGGCGCCATGACGAAGATGGAGGTCAGGTCAAACTTGGCCAGGAAGAAGGGCTGGATGCCCACCGGAGCGGCCTGGGCCACACCGGAGAATTGATGAGGGGCACCACATTGCCCGCGCTGTCCAGGGCGGTGGCCCCCGCGGCGTTGGCGATGACGGCCACCAGATAGGAGCCCACCACGCCCAGCAGGATGGGGATGATCTTGATCATGCCCTTTCCCCAGATGTTGGCGACGACGATGATGGCCATGGCCACCAGGGCCAGCCACCAGCAGGTGGAGGCGTTGGACACGGCGGAGGGGGCCAGATTCAGGCCGATGAGGATGATGATGGGGCCGGTGACCACCGGGGGCAGGAAGCGCATCACCCGGCGCACGCCCACCGCCTTGATGATGGCGGCCAGGATCACATAGAGCAGGCCCGCCACCACAATGCCGCCGCAGGCGTATTGCAGCTTGACGGCCGGGTCCATACCGGCGTATTTGCTCGCGTCCAGCTTGGCCATGGCCTCAAAGCCGCCCAGGTAGGCGAAGGAGGAGCCCAGGAAGGCGGGCACCTTCAGCTTGGTGCAGACGTGGAAGAACAGGGTGCCGATACCGGCGAAGAACAGGGTGGTCTGGATGGAAAGGGGCAGGCCGTAGGCCTGGACCAGGATGGGTACCAGCACGGTTGCGCCGAACATGGCGAACATATGCTGCAGGCCCAGAATGAGCATCTTGGGCCTGCCCAGGATGCGCGCGTCCCGAATGGGCTCGCTGCCGGGGGTGCGGTTGTCGTTCATAGCGATCTCCTCTCCTGTAGAAGGGCAGAAAAAAAGCAACTGCCTTTTCCAAAGAAAAAGCAATCGCCCTTCCAACGGTGTCCGCCCTGAAACAAAGTCGTCCGCATCTTCACGACGAACACCTCCTACCCTGTACTGTAGTTCGAATTTTATACCAGTTCATCCTAGTATCCGCAAGACGGACGCATAAAATTCTTCCCTTTTGGGGAAATTTCTAAAGAATAAAAAGGAAGAAGGCCAAATCCCTCATGATCTGTCCATTGACAGAAAGGCAAAACTTTACTATAGTAAATAGCAAAAGATAAGAAGGTGAACCCATGAAACGACCCTTTGTGACAGCGGAGCAGCTGCGCTCCATCACCCAGCAGTATCCCACGCCCTTCCACCTGTATGACGAGAAAGGCATCCGGGAAAACGCCCGGCGGCTGAAGGCCGCCTTTGCCTGGAACCCGGGCTTTAAGGAATATTTTGCCGTCAAGGCCACCCCCAACCCCGCTATCCTGAAGATTCTGCGGGAGGAGGGCTGTGGAGCCGACTGCTCCTCCCTCACGGAGTTGATGCTCTCCCAGCGCTGCGGCCTTACCGGGCCGGAGATCATGTTCTCCTCCAACGACACCCCGGCGGAGGATTTCAAGCTGGCCGCCCAGCTGGGGGCCACCATCAACCTGGACGACTTCACCCACATTGATTTCCTCAAGGAGACCATCGGCTACATCCCGGAGACCATCTCCTGCCGGTTCAATCCCGGCGGAACCTTCACCATTGGCGCATCCACCGAGGGCTTTCAGGTGATGGACACCCCCGGCGACTCCAAGTACGGCTTCACCCGGGAACAGCTCTTTGAGGGCTTCAAAAAGCTGAAGGCCATGGGGGCCAAGCGGTTTGGTATCCACGCCTTCCTGGCCTCCAATACCCTGTCCAACGAGTACTATCCCACCCTGGCGGGCATCCTGTTCCAGCTGGCGGTGGAGCTGGAGCAGGAGACCGGCTGCGACATCTGCTTTATTAACCTGTCCGGCGGCGTGGGCATCCCCTATAAGCCCGACCAGCCCGCCAACGACATCGCCGCCATCGGCGAAGGCGTGCGCCGGCAGTTCGAGAAAATCCTGGTGCCCGCGGGCATGGGAGACGTGGCCATCTACACCGAGCTGGGCCGGTTTATGCTGGGCCCCAACGGCTGCCTGGTGACCAAGGTGCTCCACTTCAAGCACACCTACAAGGAGTATGTGGGGGTGGACGCCTGCGCCGCCAACCTGATGCGTCCCGCCATGTACGGCGCCTATCACCACATTACCGTTATGGGCAAGGAGGACGCCCCCTGTGACCATCAGTACGATGTTACCGGCGGCCTGTGCGAGAACAACGACAAGTTCGCCATCGACCGGATGCTGCCCGAGGTGGAGCGGGGGGATCTGCTGGTGATCCACGACACCGGCGCCCACGGCTTCTCCATGGGCTACAACTACAACGGCAAGCTGCGCTCCGCCGAGGTGCTGCTCCGGGAGGACGGCTCCACCCGGCTGATCCGAAGAGCGGAGACTCCGGAGGATTATTTCGCCACCCTCATCTTTGACTAAAACAAAACCGGGCCGGGAATTTCCCGGCCCGGTAAAAAAAGACCTGCTGCAAATGCAGCAGGTCTTTTTCATCCGATTGGAAAGCGGAATTACTTCAGCTCCACCTTGGCGCCGACCTCTTCCAGCTTCTTCTTCAGCTCCTCGGCCTCGTCCTTGGAGACACCCTCCTTGATGGCCTTGGGGGCAGCCTCGACGGCAGCCTTGGCCTCGGCCAGGCCCAGGCCGGTGATCTCGCGGACAGCCTTGATGACCTTGATCTTCTCAGCGCCGACCTCAGCCAGCACCACGTCGAACTCGGTCTTCTCCTCAGCAGCGGGAGCGGCAGCGCCGCCAGCGGCGGGAGCAGCCATAGCAGCGGCGGAAACGCCGAACTCCTCCTCCAGAGCGTGAACGAGCTCGGAGAGCTCCAGAACGGTCAGACCCTTAACCTCTTCAATGAGGGCAGTGATTTTCTCAGAAGCCATGATAGGTAACCTCCTAAATAAATTATAATTGATACAGAATGGTGCGGGGAATTACTCGGCGGCAGCCTCGGCGGTCTCCACAGAGCCGCCCTTCTGCTCGCAGATGGCCTTGATGACGATGGCCAGGCTGGTGATGGGAGCCAGCATGGTGCCCAGGACCTGAGCCTGCAGGACCTCCTTGGAGGGCAGCTCGGCCAGAGCCATGATCTCGTCCATGGACAGGACCTTGCCGTCCATGAAGCCGGCCTTGATGGTGAACTTAGCACCGTTGAACTGCTTGGCGAACTTGTTGATCACACGCATGGGAGCAATGGGATCGCCGTGGGACAGAGCCAGAGAAGTAGTGCCGTTGAGGACGCCGTCCATCTCGCTCAGACCCACGTTGTTGATGGCGAAACGCACCAGGGTGTTCTTCACCACGGCGTAGTCCAGCTCGTTCTTGCGGCACTCGGCGCGCAGAGCGGTGTCCTCGGCCACGGTGATGCCCTTATAGTCCACGAGCACGCCGCTGGCGGCGGTCTGCAGCTTCTCGGTCAGCTCAGCCACGATGGCCTGCTTCTCACTGAGAACCTTTGCGTTAGGCATTTGGATTCACCTCCGTTGAATTTGAGTTCAACTTTTCCGATGCAGTCACGCAACAAAAAAGCTGTTTTCGCATTCAAAGCAGCGAAAACAGCACAAAGAAATTCATTCCGTTGTGGCTGCATTCTCGGCAGGACTTACGGCTTGCGCCGCCTGCTGTCTTTGAACACGACTGATAGTATACAATAGAACCCTAAGGATGTCAAGCACTTTTTTGAAAAATGATCACTTTTTTGCGGTTATCCTCGGGGAAAGCGTGAAAAAATGGGGAGCAGGAACACCTGCTCCCCATTTTACATTACATCAGCTTAGCGCCGTTGATCTTCACGCCGGGGCCCATGGTGGAAGCACACACGCAGGAGCGAATGTACTGACCCTTGGCGGCGGAGGGCTTGGCCTTGATGATGGCGCCCATCAGAGCGTTGAAGTTCTCGGTCAGCTTCTCAGCGCCGAAGGAGACCTTGCCGATGGGGCAGTGGATGATGTTGGTCTTGTCCAGACGATACTCAACCTTACCGGCCTTGATCTCGGTAACAGCCTTGGCCACGTCGGGGGTGACGGTGCCGGCCTTGGGGGAGGGCATCAGACCCTTGGGGCCCAGGACCTTACCCAGACGGCCCACAACGCCCATCATGTCGGGAGAAGCCACGACCACGTCGTAGTCGAACCAGTTCTCCTTCTGGATCTTCTCCACCATGTCCATCTCGCCCACGAAGTCGGCGCCGGCGGCCTTGGCGGCCTCAGCCTTGTCGCCCTTGGCAAAGACCAGCACGCGCTGGGTCTTACCGGTGCCGTGGGGGAGCACGATGGCGCCGCGGACCTGCTGGTCGGCGTGACGGGAGTCAACGCCCAGCTTCACGTGCAGCTCAACGGTCTCGTCGAACTTGGCGGGAGCGGTCTTGACCACCAGCTCCATGGCCTCAGCGGTATCGTACAGGGCGCCCTTGTCGATGAGCTTGGCGCTCTCCTGATATTTCTTGCCTCTAAACATTGCTCTATTCCCTCCTTCGGCTTAGTCGCCCACCACGATGCCCATGGAGCGGGCAGTGCCGGCGATCATGCTCATAGCCGCCTCGATGCTGGCCGCGTTCAGGTCAGGCATCTTGGTCTCGGCGATCTTGCGCACATCTTCCTTGCTGATGGTGGCCACCTTGGTCTTGTTGGGCACACCGGAGCCGGACTCGATGTTGCAGGCCTTCTTGATGAGGACGGCGGCGGGGGGAGTCTTGGTGATAAAGGTAAAGGAACGGTCGGCGTAAACGGTGATCACCACAGGGATGATCAGGCCCACGTCGTTCTTGGTGCGCTCGTTGAACTCCTTGGTGAAGGCGGCGATGTTGATGCCGTGCTGACCAAGGGCGGGACCGACGGGGGGCGCGGGAGTCGCCTTGCCCGCGGGAATCTGAAGTTTCACATAACCAGTAATTTTCTGTGCCATTTGAAACAGCACCTCCTACGATAAATGTGGTTGGAAGCGGAACTGCTTTGCAGTCCCTCCCACGTGCGGGGGAAAGGGCCGTGCCCGGAGACTTACTCGACTGGCTCCACTTCGTCCAGTTCCAGCTCCACAGGGGTTTCACGGCCGAACATGGAGACCACCACCCGGACCTTGCTGCGGTCCAGATCGATCTCCTCTACGGTGCCCAGGAAGGATTCCAGAGCGCCGTTGATGATCTTGACGTTGTCGCCTACCTGGTAGTTCACCACTACCTCGCGCTTTTCCACGCCCAGAGCGGCGATTTCTTCGTCAGAGAGGGGGATGGCCTTGTTGCCGGAGCCCACAAACCCGGTGACGCCGCGCACGTTGCGCACCAGATGCCAGGTCTCGTCGGTCAGGACCATTTTGACCAGCACATAACCGGGAAATACCTTGCGCTCTACGGTCTTGGGGCCGTTGTCCGTAATCTCGGTAACGGTCTCCAGAGGGATGCTGACCTCGCAGATGAGGTCCCGCAGGCCACGGTTCTCCACTGCCTTTTCGATGCTGGCGGCCACGGTGTTTTCATAGCCGGAATAGGTATGCACCACATACCATTTCGCGTTCTCAGCCATCTTCTACACCTTAACCCTTGCCAAACAGATCCAACAGGGCACGAATCACGGAGCCGGCGAGGGCATCGAACACCCAGATGCAGATCCCAACGACGATACAGCAGAGAATGACGATCACGGTGTTGTTAATGGTCTGTTTCTTGGTGGGCCACTGGACCTTCTTCAGCTCGCTCTTGAGTTCCTTGAACCACTTGCCGATGCGGGCGAAGAAGCCGGGCTTTTTGTCCGCCTTGGCGTCCTTCTTCTTGTCGGACTTGGCGGGCTTGGTCTGCTCGAGCTTCTCGTTTTCAGACATTCCGTTTAACCCTTCTTTCTTCTGAGCCGTCTTGCAGAGCTCATTACTTGGTCTCGTTGTGGACCGTGTGCTTTCTGCAGAAGGGGCAGTACTTCTTCAATTCCAGACGGTCGGGAGTGTTCTTCTTGTTCTTGTTGGTGTTATAGTTCCGCTGCTTGCACTCGGAGCAGCGCAGGGTGATCTTCACCCGGTTGCCGGCCTTCGCCATGTTCGGCACCTCCTTCATTGTTTGACCGCATAACAGCAAAAATGCCGGATGCGGCCGCAGGCCGAATCCAGCACGTACCGGCGGCAAAACGCTGCCGGATGGAACGTCACGGTGCGGATTCGGCACATTTGCCTCCCTATGTCTCACGCGGAGGGAAGGGTTTCGCACGTCATCACACCGTAAAAATGCGCACAAAAAAAGAGCCCTTTTTCATAGGTAAGTGAACTATACCACAGCTGATACGGAAAGTCAAGCAGTTTCCTCTTGTTTTTTCCGCCTTCCTTTTGTATAGTGTAGAAAGCAGAAAAAGGAGTGGTGATCTTGCGTATTATGGCAATCGACTACGGCGACGCCCGGACGGGTGTGGCCATCTCCGACCCCACCGGCCTGCTGGCCGGCTATACCACCGTCATCCACAGCCGGAAGGCGGAGGTGGTGGCGGAGGAGCTGGCCCGGCTGGTGAAGGAGCATCAGGTGGACGAGCTGGTGATGGGCTTTCCCCGGAACATGGACGGCACCGAGGGGCCCCGGGCGGAGCTGTACCGGGCCTTTGCCGCCCAGGTGGAGGAGGCCTGCGGCTTAAAGCCGGTGCTGTGGGATGAGCGGCGCACCACCGTGGAGGCCCACAACATTCTCCACGCCTCGGGCAAGAAGATGAAAAACCACAGAAAAACCGTGGATGCCGTAGCGGCTACCTTAATTCTCGAAGGCTATCTAACCTTTAAGAGGGCCAGGGGATGAGAAAAGCATCGGCGTCCACGGTGCCCGCGTAAGCGGGCCGGCGCTTGCGCCGTACAAGCGTTTCAGGCTGAGCCTGAAACCTTGATGTGGGGCAATTCATTTGTCCCACATAAGATGAAAATGGGTCCCCATCCGGTGAGCCGGATGGGACGGATGCCGTGGCGGCCACCTTAATTCTTGAAGGCTATCTAACCTTTAAGAGGGCCAGGGGATAAGCTACGATCCCTTGCGGAACAGCTCCCGCAGCCCTACCGCCAGCAGAAAGCCTCCAAAGCAGCGGCGCAGCAGGGCGGTGTCCAGCCCGGTGGCGGCCCAGGCGGCCAGGGCGGCGCAGGCCAGGCCGGTGAGGATGGCGGGGAGCAGGACGGATTTTTCCACATAACCGTGGCTGATGTGGGCGGGCAGGGCCGCGGCGGCGGAGGGGAGGAAGTAGAGCAGGTTGATGCCCTGGGCCTGGCTCTGTTCCATACCGGCAAAGGTGGTCAGGTAGATGAGCAGCAGGGTGCCCCCGCCCACCCCGAAGCCGGACAGCACGCCGGTGAGGGCCCCGGCCACAACGGCGGCCAGCCAGCCCATCAGAAGAGCAGGGCCCTTACCCCGCCGTAGAGCAGCAGCAGGGCAAAGAGCCGCCGGAGCCAGACCATGTTAAGCCGCTTGAACAATTTCCCGCCCAAAAGTCCGCCCAAAAGTCCCCCCGCCAGGTAGGGCAGAGCGGCGGTAAAATCCACGCCGCCCCGGAACAGGTAGATGGCGGCGGACAGGACGCACAGGGGGAGAATGACGGCCACCGAGGTGGCGAAAGCTTTCCTCTGGTCCAGGCCGCACCAGAGGACCAGCAGGGGCACCAGCACCATGCCGCCCCCTCCGCCGAAAAAGCCGTTGACCAGCCCCGCCGCACCCCCCGCCAGAGCGGGGCGGAGCCACTTTTTATGATCCTGAACCAAAAAACATCCCTCCGTTGGCCTTAGTGTGCCATCGGAGGGATGTTTTTATACGGTTTGCAGACCGGCCAGGGTGAGCACCACGTCGCCGGCCATCATAAGCCCCGCCACCGGGGGCACCCAGGCCACGCTGCCGGGGACGGAGCGGCGGCCGGGAGGGGGGGCTTCATGCTGGGCCGCCTCCTTGGGCTCCTCCGGGGACCACAGTACCCGGTGGTGGCGGATGCCTCTGGCCCGCAGCTCCTTGCGGACCACACGGGCCAGGGGACAGCCCTCGGTTTTGGAAATGTCCCCGATGCGGAACTGGGAGGGGTCCAGCTTGTTGCCGGTACCAAGGGCGGAGAGAATGGGGATTGTTCGGGTGATGGCGGTCTCGATCAGGTCCAGCTTGCAGGAAACCAGGTCGATACAATCCACAATATAGTCGTACTTTGTGGAAAAGAAAGCATCCCGATTCTGGGCCTCGTACTTCTCCGCCCGCACTGTGGTGCGGCACTGGGGATTGATGTCGGCGATGCGGTCCGCCATGGCCTGGGCCTTGGGCACGCCCAGGGTGGACAGGGTGGCCTCTACCTGCCGGTTCAGGTTGGTGAGCCCCACCTCGTCGTGGTCGATAAGGGTCAGGGCCCCCACGCCGGAGCGGGCCAGGGCCTCGGCGCACCAGCTGCCCACGCCCCCCAGACCGAATACCGCCACATGGGCGGCGGCCAGACGGTCCATGGCCTCCTGGCCCAGCAGCATTTGGGTGCGTAAAAATGTTTCGTTCATAAAACCTCCGAAAAAAGGCGGACGGGGCTGGGCTCCGTCCGCCTTTTAAGTGATTAGTTGTACACGTACTTCATGCCGTCGCCCTGGACCGCCTCCAGACCCTGGGTCTGCTCGTCCAGCCAGGCGTTCAGGTCGGCCTCACGCAGGTCGCTGTCGGCGTCCAGCTTCCAGACGGGATCGTTGGCGCCCTGGTAGTACACCACGTGCCAGCCCTGCTGACCGGACTGGGTGTTCTCAATGAGGGTGGTGTCGCCGGGCTGACGGGCCTCATCAAAGATCCAGTTGTTAAAGGCATCGAACATCTGACCCTTGTAGACCTCCTCATACAGGCCGCCGTTGGTGTTGGAGCCGGGATCGTCGGAGTTGGCCTCGGCCAGAGCGCCGAAGGACTCGGCGGTCTTGTCGCCGGCGTTCCACTCATCCAGCAGGGACTGGGCCTCCGCCTTGGCGGCGTCCAGAGCCTCCTGAGTGGGAACGGTGGACTCGTCCACGCCCTCGGTGGCGGGATCGTCCTCCTGGGTCAGTTCAGCCTTGATGAGGATGTGACGGATGTCGGCGGTGGGCGTCTCATCCAGGTAGCGCTCCTGGAAGAGCACCACATAGTAGCCGGTGTCGTACTCCACCACGCCCACGTCGCCGGCGGTGCGGGAGGCATCCAGCAGCCACTCGCCGTAAGCGCGGCTGGCCACGCTGGTGCCGGAGAGGGCGGTGGTCAGGGAGTAGTCGGGATCGCTCTCGTAGTTCTCCTTGCTGCTCCCAGACACATAGTCGGGAGCCAGCTCGGCAAAGGTGGCCTCCTTGTCCTCGGCAGCCTCCACGGCGGCGGCGAACTCGTCAGCCTTGGCCTTGGCGGCCTGCATGGCGGCGGTGGACTCGGCCTCGGTGGGCTCCACGGTGTTGCCCTCCTCGTCGGTGCCGCTGGGGGCGGTGCCGTCGATCTGGATGGTGCGGAAGGTGAAGCTGTCCAGCTCATCCTTGTGCTCGTCATAGTAGGTCTGGATGGCGTCGTCGGTGATGTCCAGGCCGTCCATATAGGTGTTCTTATAGCTGGAGACCAGAACTTCCCGATGCAGGCAGTCTTCATAGGCGCCCGGGGTCATATACTTGCCGTAGTTGGCCTTCAGGAAGCCCTCAAAGCTGCTGGCGCCCAGCTGAGAGGCATAGCTCTTCATATAAGCTACGGTATTGTCCACCGCGGCCTGATCCTCTTCGGTGAAGGTATAGCCGGCCTCCTCGGCGGCGTTCTCCAGAACGGAAACCTGCTTCAGGCTCTCAATGGCCTGCTCCATGAAGTAGTCGTAGTAGGTCTGGGTCTGCTCCTCGTCCACATACTGCTCACGCAGGTCGGTGGTGGTGTCAAAGGTCATGCCGCTGGAGTAGGCGCTGTTCATGGCCGAGCGGAAATAGTATTCCACGTCGTTGACGTTATAATTCCGGCCGTTCACGGTAAGGGCGGTGGCGCCGCGCTGGAAGATGCCGGAGTCCCACACCAGCAGGATCACCACCAGAATGGCGACGATCACGCCAACGGCAGTATACAATACCGTTTTCTGCTTGGCGGCCTTCTGCTCCCGGAGTTCAGCCCGCTCCTTCTGGGTCAATCCCTGCTGGGGATCGCTCCGGCGCTGCTTTTTTTCTCTGGATGCGCTCATTTGTTGCTTCAGTCCTCTCGTCAATGTTCCTGCCGTCGGCAGGTTGATTTACATCCAAATTCGTATAGACAAGCCTGTATTATACAGGAATTGCGGCTACCTTTCAAGCCTAAAAACCAGTTTTACACTTTGTTCAGATTTCCGGGCATAAGAAAACCCCACGAAACGATCGTTTCGTGGGGGCCCCGCTCTGGCCGTGCGGATCCATTTAAAACCTGCACGAAATGGCAGGTGGGTTGCCTCCATGGTGTTTCGTTGCTTCCAACTTCCAGCCGTCCCTCGAAGGGGCGCCGGGAGGCCTGCAGTCCGCACCATGAGGGGGGCATCCCGTTTAAGAAATGTGGGTTTAAATAAAACCCGTCACGCACCGAGCAGGAATCAAGGTCAGGAGTGTTCCTCGTCCTCGTCAGCGAAGAGAGCCTCCATAAACTGCTGATAAACCAGCTCCAGCTCCTCGTCGCTGTCCAGGGTGGAGAGCTGATCCTCTCCGTCCACATGGACCACCTTCAGGATGATGAGGCCGTTTTCCTCGTCGTCCAGGTCCACCTCTTCCACACCGTCCTCCTGCTCCTCGCCCTGGATGGCGGGGAAGAAGGCCATGTAGGTCTGACCGTTGTAGTCCAGGGTATCTACGTGCTCCAGCTCAAACTCGTTGCCCTCTTCATCGGTCACAGTGATGAAATCGGGACCAAATTCTTCACTCATAGATGGCACCATACCTTCCTTAGTGTCGTCTCTATTGTAGCCTGTACCGGCGAAAAATGCAAGAGCGGACTGGGCTGAATTTTTTGATATGTCGGATTGGGATACAAAAAAGCGGGGAAAGAGGGTGGACAACAGGTGAGAACGTGATATAATAACATCGATTCTCTATAAGCATCAGACGCAGACAGCGGGCCAAACGGCCTGCTTACCAATACGGAGGTGTCATTTTTGCCGTCAAGATCCAATCAAAGTCCCCGGCCGCGGAAGGGCCGGAGCGAAAAGACCTACAACCCCGCGCTGCATATCCTGGGGATTGTGGGTAAGGTCGTGGGGACCTTCCTGCTGGTCATGCTGATCACGGGGATCATCCTCGTCTGCTTCGCCATGGTCTATATCAAAACGGTCATCCTGCCCCAGGCCCATCTGGACGCCAATTTTGATATGAACCTGACCAGCACCATCTATTATATGAACCAGGAGACGGGACAATACGAGGAACATCTTTCCCTTCACGGTACGGAGAACCGTAAGAAAGTGACCTACGATCAGATCCCGGAAAATCTGGTCAACGCCACCATCGCCATCGAGGACGAGCGCTTTCTGACCCACGACGGCGTGGACTGGAAGCGTACCCTTAACGGTGTGCTGCTCATGTTTACCGGAAAGGATATTCAGGGCGGCTCCACCATCACCCAGCAGCTCATCAAGAACGCCACCCAGTATGACGACGTCACCGTCAAGCGTAAGATTTTGGAGATCTTTACCGCCCTGGACTTTGACGCCACCTACTCCAAGGAGCAGATCATGGAGTGGTACCTCAACCTGATCTACCTGGGGGATAACTGCTATGGCGTGGCCACCGCCGCCGAGAACTATTTCGGCAAGGATGTGTCCGAGCTGAGTCTGGCCGAGTGCGCCAGCCTTATCAGCATCACCAACAACCCTACCCTGTACGGACCCAACTCCACCGTGCGCATCACCAATGAGGAGACCGGCGAGGTTACCACCGGCCGGGAGCGCAACAAGCAGCGCCAGGAGCTGGTGCTGTGGAAGATGCTGGACCTGGGCATGATTACCCAGGCGGAGTACAATGAGGCTGTGGCGGAGGAACTGGTGTTCACCCGCAGCGAGGATGAAAAGAAGCCCAGCACCATCTACAACTGGTACGACGAGCAGGTCATCACCGACGTGATCAACGACCTGATGGAGGAGTACGGCTATTCCGAGCAGCTGGCGGAGAACATGGTGTACTCCGGCGGCCTGAAGATCTACGCCTGTGTGGATATCCGCATCCAGTCCATTGTGGAATCGGTCTATTACGATCAGAACAGCCTGGTGCTCACCTCCTCCAAGGGCCAGGACATCCAGTCCTCCATCGTCATCATTGACCCGGAGGGCAATGTGGTGGGCCTGGCGGGCGCCCTGGGCGAAAAGCCGGCCAACCGGGTGCTCAACATGGCCAGCGGCACCGTCCGTCAGCCCGGTTCCTCCATCAAGCCCCTGTCGGTTTATGCTCCCGCCATTGAGCTGGGCATGATCACCCCGGCCTCGGTGTACGCCGACGAGCCGGTACGGGTGCTCAACGGAAAGAACTGGCCTTTGAACAACCCCCAGACCTACCGGGGCAACATTACCGTGAATACTGCCGTGGAGGTGTCCTCCAACCCTGTGGCGGTGCGGATTCTGGAGGAGATGGGCGCCGAGACCTCCTTTGACTTTGTGGAGCAGAATTTCCACATCGATCTGGAGGAGTCCTACCTGAGCAACGGCGAGGTCAAGAACGACTACGGCTCCAGCCAGCTGGCCCTGGGCGGTCTGACCCACGGCGTCAGCGTCATGGATATGGCGGCAGCCTACTCGGTGTTCCCCCGGGACGGCGTGTATATCGAGCCCCGTACCTACACCAAGGTCACCCAGGAGGTGGACGGGGTGGAGCAGACGCTGCTGGACAATACCAACACCGAGGGCGAGGTCATCCTCTCCACCAAGACCACCTATTATATGAACCAGATGCTCAAGAACGTGGTGAGCAACGGTACCGGTACCGCCGCCCGCATCTCGGGCATGACGGTGGCCGGTAAGACCGGTTCCACCACCGCCAACAACGACCGCTGGTTCGTGGGCTACACCCCCTACTATACCGCCGCCGTGTGGGTGGGCTACAAGACCCCCGAGCGGATCTATGCCAGCAACAACCCCGCCGCGGTGCTGTGGCAGAAGGTCATGAGCCAGGTCCATGAGGGCCTGGAGAACAAGGACTTCACCCAGGCCAGCGGCCTGACGCCGGTCCAGATCTGTAAGGACAGCGGCCTGTGGGCCACCGAGGCCTGCCTCAGCGATCCCAGAGGGGACCGGGTCTTCCAGATGTACCTCTTCTCCGACGATGTGCCGGTGGAGAACTGCGACCAGCACACTCTGGTGGATGTGTGTACCGAATCTCCCATTCTGGGCGCCGACGGCAATCCCATTGAGGGACTGTACCATCTGGCCGGAGAATATTGTCCCAGAGCGGCCGACGAGTCCCTGGGCATCACCGAAGGCACGGTGAAGTCCATCGGCGTGCTCATCAGTGACGAGAGCGGCATCGAATACACCAAGGAGTACCTGGAGGCCCAGGGCAGCTGTACCGTCCACACCTCCGCGCCCCAGCCGCCGGAACCGGAGGAATACGATCCCTCCACCTTCCGGCTGGAGGACCAGTCCACCTGGCCCACTCAGGAGCAGTGGCCCGGCTTTGATCCCACCAACCCGGCCACCTATCCCACCGTTCCGCCGGAGCCCACGGACTCGGGCGGGTCCGGCGGAGAGACGACGGAGCCAAGCGCGTCGCCGTCCCAGACGCCCGCGCCGGAGCCGACGCCGCCGGAGGAACCCTATGTGCCCGCCGGCTAAAGAGAATCCAACATGAAACAGGAGGGGCCGCCGAAAGGCGCGCCCCTCCTGTTTTGGTGCTGTGGTCCATCATAAAATCGTAAGAAGTATGTCGGAAACGGGCAAAGTCGTTGGGCCACAACGATGTTGAAGCATACTTTCGTATGATTGTGGAAGAAAAGGAAAAGAGAGCAAAAAGAATCTTCCTCTTTCTCTGGACGGAACCTGAAAAATCTGATACACTGGAGCCAAATCACAGCAGGAGGGAATATTATGCTGATCCAACAGGTGGTCGCATTTTTATTGGCCGGAGCGCTGATGTCCGGCAGCTCTGCCGGGGTGGCCATTCAGGACGTTTCCCAGGATCACTGGTCCTACCCCTATGTGTCCTATATGGTGGAGCATGATGTGATGTACACCACCAAGACCGGGAATTTCCTGGGCCAGGTCCAGATCAACCGGGGCGACTTTGTGCTCAGCCTGTGGCGGGCGGCGGGAAGCCCCGCCGGCGCTGTGCCGAATTTTACAGATGTGCGCCCGGAGGACCCCTGCTATCAGGCGGTGGGCTGGGCGGTGGAGCAGGGGATCTCCCAGGGTACCTCTGAGACCACCTTCTCCCCGGCGGCCTTCCTGGACCGGGAGCAGGCCTTTACCTTCCTGTGGCGGGCCCTGCCGGTGTTCGGCGTGGAGCAGCGGGAGGGGCTGTCAGGGGGACTGGCGGACTTCCAGGACGTGGACAGCGTAAGCGGCTGGGCCCTGGCGGCCATCGGGGATCTGTACGCCCGGGGCATCGTCAGCGGCACCGGGGACGGACTTCTGGCCCCTCACCAGCTGGTGACCCGCGGCGAAACCGCCACGCTCCTCTACAAGACTCTGGATCTGGCCGGTAAAGTTGAAGGGGCCGACACCCCCACCGTCTCCACAGCGGTGCCGGAGGACGAATGGGCCTGGTTTGACGACGCGGTCTTTGTGGGCGACTCGGTGTCTTTGAAGCTGACCGGATATGTGACCAAGACCCGCCAGAGCGATCCGGACTACTTGGGCAAGGCCCAGTTCCTCACCGCCGGCAGCCTGGGCAGCGGCAACGCCCTGTGGGAGGTCAGCGACGAGTCGGTCCATCCCCTCTATCAGGGCACCAAGATGCGGCTGGAGGACTCCATCCAGGCCTGCGGCGCCAAGAAGCTCTATATTCTGCTGGGCATGAACGATGTGGGCCTGTACGGTGTGGACGGCTCGGCGGCCAATATGGAGACGCTGCTCAAGCTCATCAAGGAAAAGACCCCCGACCTGCAGATCTTTGTCCAGTCGGCCACCCCCATCCACAAGGGCAATGAGAAAAAGGTGCTCAACAACGCCAACCTGCGGCTGTACAACGAGAAGCTGAAGGAGATGTGCGACCGCAACGGCTACTACTATGTGGATATCGCCTCGGTGCTCTCCGACGGGGAGGGCTATCTGCCCGACGCCTATTGCAGCGACGCCTCCGGTATGGGAATGCACTTTACCGACGAGGCCTGCCGGATCTGGGTGGACTATTTGAAGGAGGATGCGGCGGCCCGTCAGAACGGCTGACCGGAAGAAAAAAGTGCGGCAGGGACCGCGGAAAGGTGATCGTATGAAAAAGAAGGTACGAAGCGTACTGCTGCTGGCATTGGCAGTTGTCATGGCCGTGGGCGTCGCCGGCTGCGGCGGCGGGACCAAGGCAGCCAACATGGACGTGGCGGAAGTGATGGAGGCCATGCTGGAGAAGGCCCCCATTGAGGGCGGTATTGAGCTGACGCAGGATGATATGCTCAACTTCTACGGCATCCAGAGCGAGGATGTGGAGACCTTCGCCGCCAACCTTGCGGCTGACGGTATTACCGCCAAGGAGATCGTGCTGGTGAAGGCCAAGGACGAGGACAGCGCCAAGACGGTGGAGAGCAAGCTGCAGAGCCGGCTGGACGCCCGCCGCAACGAGTTCAACAACTACCTGCCCGATCAGTACGCCATCGTGGAAAAGAGCGAGGTCAAGCGGGACGGCGTGTATGTGCGCCTCATCATCTCTCCCCAGCAGGACGAGCTGGTGGAGCTGTACAACAGTTACCTGAACGGCTGATTGAAAATGAAGAACGGCTCCGCTGCCATGGCAGCGGAGCCGTTCTTTTGTTATTTCTTTTGTGCGCTGTCGCGGAGCCGTTCGTGATCTTCCAGCAGGGCCTGGGCGGCCAGATCGAAGGCGGCGGCGTCCTCGTAGCGGTTGACCAGTTCGCTCTCCTGCAGGTCGCTGTAGTCCTTTTCCTTGCCGCGGTAGACCAGCTTGAGCAGGATGGGGGTGAGGATGGTGGTGGCAATGACCATCAGCACCACCGGGCCGAAAAAGTCGTCGTTCATCAGTCCCGCCGCAATGCCGTTGTTGGCCACGATCAGGGCCACCTCGCCACGGGAGATCATGCCCACGCCGATGCGGAGGGAGTCCTGACCGGAGTACCGGCACAGCCTGGCGCCCAGACCGCAGCCCACCACCTTGGAGACCACGGCCAGCAGGATCAGCAGGACGGAGAAGAGAATAATGGAGGCGCTCATCTCCGGTAGCACCACCTTCAATCCCAGACTGGCGAAGAAGATGGGGGAGAGCAGCGTATAGGACAGGGTATCGAACCGATCCTGCAAGTACGCCACCCGGGGCGTCTTGGCGAAGATCAGGCCGGCGATGTAGGCGCCGGTGATGTCGGCCACGCCGAATACCTCCTCGGCAAAGTAGGCATACAGCAGGCAGAATGCGAAGGAGATCACCACGAACCGGCGCTTGTCCCGGTCATATCGCTTGAACCACCACTCCACGATCCGGTGGAGTACCATCCATAGTACCACGCTGATGGCAAAAAAGGCCACGATCTTCAGCAGGACCATCAGCACGTTGGCGCCGGTACCCGCCATACTGGTGATGATGGTGAGGGCCACGATGCCCAGCACGTCGTCGATGATGGCGGCGCCCAAAATGGCGTTGCCCGAGCGGGTGGACAGCTTTCCGATCTCTTTCAGGGTCTCCACAGTGATGCTGACGGAGGTGGCGGTGAGGATCACGCCGATAAAGACGTTTTGCAGGAAGGTTTCCTCTCCGGCATTAAAGACGCAGGCCAGCCCAAAGCCGCCCACCAGCGGGACCAGTACGCCGATGAGGGCGATGATGAAGGCGGATGCCCCCGCCTTTTTCAGCTCGCCCAGGTCGGTCTCCAGACCGGCGTTGAACATGAGCACGATGACGCCCAGCTCGGCCAGCTGGTCCATCAGCGTGGTCTCCTGGAGCAGGCCCAGCATGGCAGGCCCCAGCAGCAGTCCGGCCAGCAGCGCGCCCACCACCTGGGGCAACGCAAATCGCTTGGTCACGATGCCCAGAACCTTGGTGCTCAGCAGGATAATCGCAATCTCAAATAGAAAATGATAACTCGTATCCTCCACCCCTCTCTGATATGGCTAAAATATACTGTAAATACTAGTTTCATTTGGGCAAAAAGTCAACTGTCAACCTGGATAGAATTTCAGGCTTCCACCCCGACACAACCTGAAAAATAGACAAGAAACATCCCTGACGGGAACTGTGGGAAACAGTTCCCGCCAGGGATGTAAATGACTGGGTCAGGGGGACTGAGGGGGAACGGAAAAGCGCTGGGCCACCCGCCGGAACTCGTCCTCCAGCAAAAAGCTGATGCGGGCGGCCAGCTCGGCGGGCTCCTCCTTCATATCATCGGCCAGCCAGCCCAGCATGGTGCCGGCCAGAGCGTACATATAGAAGTCAATGAGAAAATCCCGGTCCCGCTCCGCCAGGACAAGGTCCTGGGCGGCGGTGTCCAGCAGCTTGGCGGTGAGGGCGTGGGACATGGTGAAGAACTGGCAGTCCAGGTGCTCCCGGCCGCTGGAGCGGTAAATGTGATAGATAATGGCGTGATTTTCCTGTATGTAGTGAAAGGTGGTCATGAGCGCCTCCTGCCAGGAGGTGCAGGGCTGCAAAACTTCGGCGGTCTCATGCTCCAGGAACCAGTGGAGCAGATCGTAGATATCCTGAAAGTGATAGTAGAAGGTCTGCCGGTTGACTTCGCAGTCCTCCACAATCTCCTTGACGGTGATATCATCCAGAAACTTCTTCTGCAGCAAGCGCCGCAGAGAGTTGGAAAGAGCCAGTTTGGTACTGGGAGCCAATGGGCACACCTCCTCTCGCTGGGATCAACGCCCACTTGCGGCTATTATACCACAGTGGTATAAAGAATTGCAATCCTGTCCAAAGTATGGTATGATTTGCCCCGTTAACCGGGAACATCGAAGGAGAGAGAAATATGACCATTGATTATCGTCCCAGGGGCGTCTGCTCCAACCGTATGGTGGTGGATGTGGAGAACGGCGTGATCCGTTCCCTCCAGGTCCAGGGCGGATGCAACGGAAACCTTCAGGGCATCTCCCGCCTGGTGGAGGGCATGAAGGTGGAGGAGGCCATCCGCCGGCTGGAGGGCATCCGCTGCGGCTTCAAAGCCACCTCCTGCCCGGACCAGCTGGCCCAGGCGCTGAAGCAGTCGGCTCAGGCGTAACCGCAAAAAAGATGGGGCGTGCAGATGCACGCCCCATCTTTTTTGATCTCTGTGGAGAGCGGGCCTCAGGCGGCCGGCTTTTCGGCGGTCAGGGCGCCGAAGTTGGACAGGACCTGGGCAAACTCCACCCGGGTCAGCTGGCCGGCAGGCATCAGCTGGCCGGCCTCGTTGCCGGTCATGATGCCGGCGTAGTAGCAGAAGGTCATGCCGTCCAGAGAGTCGGCGGGGATGGAGGAGTAGTCGGGAGCCTTCTCCATGGAGCCGTCGGCGTCGGGGGCCTTGATGCCCTTGTAGTCGGCATAGGCGGCGATCAGGTCGGCGATCTCAGCGCGGGTGATGGTCTGATCCTCGCCGAAGGTGGTGCCCTCAAACAGACCCACGGAGGCGGCCCAGTTGATGCAGTCGGAGTACCACTTGCCCTCGGTGTCGGTAACGGTGGTCTTTTCCACGGCGGGAGCACCCTCCATGTTGTAGATCACCTGATACACGGTAGCGCGGCTCACCTGGCCGAAGGGAGTGAAGCTGAAGCCGTTGGTGGTGCTCATCATGCCGTTGTTCACCACATAGCGGACGGCCTCGCCGTACCAGGAGGAGAAGTCGGCGTCGGCATACAGAACGGTGATGCGGCCGTCGCCTCTGGGATTGGCGTACTGCTCGCCTACCACGCCGCCCAGCTCGTCCTTGATGTAGTTGATGAGGACCTCGTTGTCCACCATAACCTCATCCTTCAGGATCTTCACGTTGTCGGCGCCGAACATGGCGTAGCCGTCGCCGCCGTCCTTGAGCATATAGTTGTGGGAGGCCAGGGTGTAGGTAGCCTTGGGATCAATGGCGGTATACTCGCCGGTCTCGCTGTCCAGAACCTGGACGTCCTTCACACGGCGGTCACCGGCCACCTTCACGAAGTTGCCGGCGTCGTCCAGCTCCACAGAGGTGGGGATGGAGGTGTCCACGGTGTACTTGATGCCGGAGACCTGCAGGAAGCCGCCGCTCTCAGACACGCCGGCCTGCATGGAGCCAAGCTCCAGAGCGTCCAGGATCTGCTGGCCGGAGACCTCCACCAGGCAGGCCAGGTTGCCGAAGGGATGGACAGCGATGATGTTGCCGTAAGTGATGTTCCCGGCGGCAATGTTGTCGCGGACGCCGCCGCCGTTGACAAAGCCGATGTCGGCGCCCAGCAGCACGCGATAGGCGTCGGCGCACAGGTCGCCCAGGTTGGTCTCGGCGGAGCGGACGGCCCGCTCACCGGTATAGGGATCGTTGATGGTCAGGTCCACGGAGGAGGTAGCCACCACTTCCTCGGACATGGCGGTGTACTCGGCCTGGATGCCCTCGATGAAGGTCTTGGCGGTGGTGTAGGCCTGGGAGGTGGTATCCACGTCAGCCAGGGCCACCAGCTCGGTGGTCATGGTGCCGTCAGCGGAAATGACCAGCTTGCCGATGGACTCGGCCTTGGTGCCGGTCTGGCTCAGGAGCACGTCCTCGCCGTCGGCGTTCTTCACGGTCTTGGAGGGCTCGGTGGTGTGGGAGTGGCCGTCCAGCACCACGTCGATGCCGGTGGTGTTGGCAATGACCTCGGTGGACATCCAGGGAGAGCTCTGGGCGTCCTCACCCAGGTGAGCCAGGGCCACCACATACTCGGCGCCGGCCTTGCGGGCGGCGTCCACGGTGTCCTGCACCTGGTCATAGAGGGCCTTGCCGTCCTTGTCCTGGCAGAAGCCGTAGATGTACTCGCCCTTGTCGTTCTGGAAGTAAGCGGGGGCGGACTTGGTCAGGGTCTCGGGGGTGGAGATACCCACATAGGCCACGTCCACGTCGCCGTAGGTGACCATGGTGTAGGGCTCCAGCACGGCCTTGCCGTCGGCGTCCACGAAGTTGCAGCTGACATAGGTGTACTCAGCCTGGTTCTTGGCGATGTCCAGGAAGGTATCCATGCCGAAGTCGAACTCATGGTTGCCGGGGATGGCAATGTCATAGCCCACATTGTTCATGATGTCCACGATCCAGCTGCCCTTGGACAGGGAGCCCAGGATGCCGCCCTGGATGGCGTCGCCGTTGTCCACCAGGGTGACGTTGTCGGCGCCGTAGTCGGCCTCCATCTCGGCCTTGTAGGCGGCGATGGCGGCGTAGGACATACCGTCGTCGCTGGTGCAGTGGACGTCGTTGGTGTACAGCACCACAATGCCGTCATCCGCAGCAGCGGTGGTGTCGCCCTCGGCGGCCATGGCGGGGATGCAGAAGCTGCTGGCCATGGACAGGGACAGGAACAGGGACAGGAACTTGCGTGTGTGTTTTCTCATGAAACATTCCACCTTTCCTTCCGGGCCCTACCGGAGGGGACCTTTCAGCCGGCTGGATGGAGCCTGATCGCATCCCCGGGCACAGAAAACTCCCTCTGGATGTGGGCAATTCGGATATCTTAATGGTAACAAAACGGAAACAAAAATACAAGGGGGCCCGGTGTAGAAAGCAGGTAAATTTTATGTGGTTTTGGTAAAACAGGCGGAAAGCTGGAAAAGACGGCAAGTCCCCGGAGGAGCGCTCCGGGGACTTGCTTCAGCAGGGCAGGGTGACCCAGGTGGGGGTGCCGGACAGATCGGTAAAGAGCAGGCCGCCGGGGGGCAGGAAGGTGAACAGCAGGGTAGCGATCCCCAGCACCAGCACCAGCAGCGCCAGAAGTTCCCGGCAGTTCTGCCAGAAGGGCTGTCGGAGCAGGTGGGGCAGCAGAAAAAACACCGCCATCATCAGCACATAGAGGGCGATATCAAAGATCAGCGAGTCCCCCTGAAAGGGAATATGGTAGAGGTAGCCCACGCCCAGCATCCCCGCCGTGGCCGCCAGCAGGGCAAAGGCCCGCTGTCCCAGCAGCTCCGGCTGACGGCTGCGCAGCACCAGGCCGGCGATGAGGCAGGGCCAGTAGAGCAGCTTGACGTGCTCCCACAGGCTCTCCCGCACCGGGGCCACCAGGGCGGTGGCGGGACAGGGGAGGAGGGTATAGAGGAAATGCAGGCAGGCGCCGGCCACTGTGGCGGCGACAAAAGCGATCCACTCGGTCTTGCTCAGGCGCGGCATGGCGGACACATCCTTTCGTCTTATATTCCGTAACATATGCAAACGAAAGAAAAAAATACCACCGGCGTCCCAGGTCAAAAGCAGGAAACGGGGGGAGAAAAGAACAGGGAGAAATCTGCAACGATCTGCCGGGCGCAGATTGGAAGAAAGGGCCAATCCAAAGGAACATTTCATTGCCAGCGTTGTTCGACGGTTTGAAAACCATATTATTAACAGGCGCACAACGCGCCAATGATTTGGGGAAGGAGCGTGGACAGCGAAATGGGAAAAGAAGAACCAAAAATCAGGCCCTGGGTGGGCGCGGTGCTGACGGCGGTGCTGCTGCTGGCCTGGGCTGCCTGGTTTCAGCCCGCCAGGGCGGCGGAAACCAGGGAAGTGATCCCCATGGGACGGACCGTTGGGATCAAGCTGTTTTCCGACGGCGTGATGGTGGTGGGCTTCGGCGAGGTGGCCGCGGCTGACGGCAGGCACACCCCGGCCCGGGACTGCGGGCTGAAAGAGGGAGACATCATCACCCACATCAACCGGGAAGAAGTGGACAGCATCGAGGAGGTCCAGGCCGTGCTGCAGCAGGTGGGGGACCAGACCATGAGCA
Source organism: Candidatus Flavonifractor intestinigallinarum (assembly GCA_019119165.1). GTDB lineage: Bacteria > Bacillota > Clostridia > Oscillospirales > Oscillospiraceae > Flavonifractor > Flavonifractor intestinigallinarum. The sequence continues at coordinate 23,344 of DWXO01000053.1, forward strand.
TCCGGGCGATGCGGGACGACAAGGAGGTGCAGTTTACCGCCCAGGCGGTCCAGTGCAGCGCCGACGGACAGTATAAGCTGGGCGCCTGGATCAGGGACTCCATGGCGGGCATCGGTACCATCACCTTCTGCGATCCGGAGACAGGCACCTTCGGCGCCCTGGGACACGGCATCAACGACGTGGATACGGCAAAGCTGATGCCCATGCAGTCCGGGTCCATCCTCTACTCCGAAGTGACCGACGTGCAGAAGGGCGTGAAGGGGACGCCGGGCGAACTTCACGGCGCCTTTCAGACCGACCGGGACCTGGGCGTACTGTGGTCCAACACCTGCAGCGGCGTCTTTGGACAGATCAGCGACGGGACGCTGACCGACGGCCTGGAGCCGGTACCGGTGGCGGAGCGCAGCCAGGTCCAGGTGGGTCCGGCGGTGATTTTGTCCAATGTGGCCAGCGATCAGGTGGAGGAATATGAGGTGGAGATCACCCGTATTTTCCCCGAAAAAGAGGGAGATACCCGCAACCTGATGCTGAAAGTGACCGACTCCAGACTGCTGGATACCACCGGCGGCATCGTGCAGGGGATGAGCGGCTCGCCCATCCTCCAGAACGGCAGACTGGTGGGGGCCGTGACTCATGTTCTGGTAAATGATCCCACCCAGGGCTATGGCATCCTGGCGGCGCATATGCTGGAGCAGGCGGAAACTGGTAAAACGGAAGTCTGATACGCCTAAAACGCCGGGAGCGGCTCGCCGCTCCCGGCGTCTCTTTTGGAGGAACGGCGGGGGATCTTGCAGAGAAAAGAGGGCCGCTGTCGGATTTTCTGCGGAAAAGTCGAACGAAGTCGAAGAGAAATAACCATAAATTACCAGTAAAAGCCTTGCGCTTGCTGTCTGATTATGGTAAATTATAGCCAACCGGTAAAGAGACTTGGCCAGGCGCAAATGTGCAAGCAGGAGGAGCCTGCTGGAAAGGGTGTCAATATTGGAACGGAGAATCAAAGTCCTGGTAGCGGACGCAAGCGAAGAATTTCGCCGTATTCTGGTGGAACAGCTGGAGGGGGAAGCGGGCATCCAGGTGGTGGGCGCCACGGGCGACGGAGAGGAGGCGCTCCATCTGATCCAGCGTCTGGTCCCGGATGTGCTGGTCATGGACCTGGTGCTCACCCAGATGGACGGAGTGGAGCTGCTCCAGGCCCTGTCCAAGGCGGAGGACAGGCCCCGTGTGCTGGTGCTCTCAGGCTTTGCCCGGGGCAGCGTGGCCGAGCTGGCCGCGTCCACCGGCGCGGATTACTATATGCTCAAACCCTGCCGGCTGACGGCGGTGGCCGAGCGGGTCCGTCAGATGGCCGCCCTCCAGGAGACGGAGGACGGGGACGACGGCGAGGAGCGGGCCAGACGGCTGGAAAATGTGGTGACAAGCATCATCCATGAGATCGGCGTGCCCGCCCACATCAAGGGGTACCAGTATCTGCGGGAGGCTATCATCATCGCGGTGGGAGATATGGACGTGATCAACGCGGTCACCAAGATCCTCTACCCCGAGGTAGCCAAGCGTTTCGGCACCACCGCCTCCCGGGTGGAGCGGGCCATCCGCCACGCCATCGAGGTGGCCTGGGACCGGGGCGATCTGGAGACGCTGCAAAAATACTTCGGCTATACCGTCTCCAACGCCAAGGGAAAGCCCACCAATTCGGAATTTA
>DWXO01000054.1 GCA_019119165.1 Candidatus Flavonifractor intestinigallinarum
GGAGGGAAAGATAGTGTGAAAGAAAACCGTCAGGGTTGTCTTTCGTGTGCAATCAACTGACTTTTGAGCACTTTTTTGAAGTGCTCAAAAGTCCGGCAGCTTGTCGAAAATACTTTTTCGACAAGCTGAAAACACTGAGTGGAATTCCACTCAGTGTTTTTTGTTATCCAGCCTGTTTCTTCCGCTTTCCCAGCAGCAGGGCGGCAAACAGGGAGACCAGCGGCACCGTCAGGATGATGCCCACCGAACCGGCCACGCTCTGGATCAGTTCAATGGCCATGGTGTCACTGTTGATAATCTGAATCATGGGATAGTGGTACACCTGGAAGAGCAGCAGCATATTGAAGGAGGCCCCGGCGAAAGCCAGGATCAGGGTATTGGCCATGGTGCCCATGGCGTCCCGTCCGATGTTCATGCCCGACCGGAACAGCCGCCCGGAGGTGATCTCCGGGTCCACCGTCCGCAGCTCGTGGCAGGCCGAGGCGATGGACATGGCCACGTCCATCACCGCGCCCAGGGCTGCGATGAGGATACCGCTGACCAGCAGTCCCCGGATCTCCAGGGGGGTGTCGTAGGCCCGCAGCACCAGCTCCTCTGCCTCCGACATATTGAACCCGCTGATGGGCGTGATGATCCCCACAATCCAGGCGAAGAGGCCCGCCGCCGCCACACCGCACACGCAGCCCAGCCCGGCGCACAGGGTTTTGCGGGAAAAGCCGGTGAGCATCAGCAGAGACGCCACCGCCGTCAGCGCCGCGATAAAGATGGCCGACGGAATGGATGGGGCTCCCTTCAGCACCATGGGAATCAGTAAGAACCAGATGCCCGCCAGCGTGTAGATCAATCCCAGCAACGCCATGATCCCCTTCTTGCCGCCAATGAGGATCAGCAGCAGGGCAAACACCGCCAGCATTCCCATCAGGACGATGCCCCGGTCATAGTTGGGAATGGAGACCACATAGGGGTCCCCGTTCTCATCCACATCCAGACGCACAATGACCCGGGTACCCAGGTCGCAGTCCACATTGGCATAGGCAGTCAGGTAGTTGATGGCCTCCAAAACCGCGCCCTTATAGGGCCCGCTGAGAATCTCCAGCTCCAGATGCTGGCTGCCCAGCCGCAGCCCTTCGGTCCAGTCGTCCGGCTGGGCGTCCTCCGCCAGTACATCGGTGACCCGGGCGGAGGCAAACAGGCGCTTCTGAGCGGCGGTCAGTTCGCTGTCCTCCGGGCGGAGCAGTACGGCCCCCAGCACCAGGATGAGCAGCAGGCAAAGGCCTACCGCCGCTCCCACGATGCGCCCCCTGGTGGGGGGCCACAGAGTCTGTTTTGCCAGCGGAGCAGGCCGGCCCCGTTTCTTTCCTCCCATAGCGTTCTCCTCTCAAAGATAAGGCGGGGCGCCGCCCACCGAGGCAGGCGGCGCCCTTGTGGAATGTGCAAGATGGATCAGTCCAGTTCCATCATCCGGTTGAGCATGGAACTCAGCTCGGCCCGGCAGGACTGGGCCGCGGGGGCCAGGATCTGGCTGGAGCGGCCCTGGATCAGGCCCATGCCCACAGCCCACGTCATGGCTTCCACCGCATAGTCGCCGATCTGGTCGGCGTCGGAGAAGCCGGACAGGTCGCCGGTCTTGTTCTCACCCTTCTGGTACTGCCAGTAGCGATAGAACATCACTGCCACCTGCTCGCGGGTCACGGCATCGTCGGGTCCGAAGAGGCCGGAGTCATAGCCGGTCACGATCCCGCAGTCCACCGCCCAGGCCACAGCCTCGTCATACCAGCTGTCCTCGGTCACATCGGGGAAGCTGGCGGAGCCGTCAAACTCCTCATCGGAGAGCCGGTAGAGGATGGTGGCCACCATAGCCCGGTTCACCACCATACTGGGGCCGAACTTGGTGCTGGACACGCCCTCCATCAGGCCGGACTTGATGACATCCACCACGTCGTCGTAATACCAGGCGTTCTTGTCCAGGTCGGTGAACTTATCAGGATTGGGGGTAGCAGGGTCCTTGCTGCTGCCGCCGCCACCGCCGGAGGGCGGCACATAAGCGGGCGGGATATCCACGACCTCAGCGCCGCAGATGATGTCAGCACGGTCCCGAATGCGAATACGGGGGAAGGGGCCCTCGGGGGCGTTGAAGGTGTTATCATAGGAGGCCAAACCGGTCACGGTGATCTCATGGCCCACAGCCAGGTTTTCGATGACCTTGTCCTTGGTGATATAGCCGTCGATGAACACCCGGGCATCGTAGCCGGAGTTGTCACGGACGATGATGGTCTGCACCAGGCCCTCGGCCTCGGCGAAGCTGACCACCACGCCCTGGATCTTCACCAGGCTGCCCAGATAGGTGGACTGAGCGGCCTCCTTGGTGGTGATGAGCTTGGGCTCCACGGTACCTTCGCCGATCTTCTCAATGGAAGTGACGGCGATCTGCCGCTCGCCCTGGTAGGAGGAGGTGGTGCCGGTAATGCGGACCTTGTCGCCCACCTTGTAGTTGCCAGCCACGGGGAAGGCATTGATACCGGCAGTGCCGTCCTGAACATAGATGCAGTCGAAGAAGGCGGTATCCTTGTCGTAACCGGAGGCGTTGGAGGTGACCACGCCCTCGATGACATACTTGATGCCCTCCTGCTCCTGGGCCTGCACGTCTGCGATATCAGTGATGGTCAGAGGATTGAGATAGGCCACCAGGTTCTCGCAGATATTGTAGTTGGAATAGTTCTTCTCCGCACCGGAGTCGCCGATCTGAGCCTGGACCTCGAAGTTGGACATGAAGGCCGCGCCGGAGACGATGATGAGGCCCTTGTTATCGCCCAGGTCCTCGGTGGCCAGCACCATCAGGCGCTCGTCGCCATCGGCCACGGCGTACTTGGGCATGGCGTCGCCGCCCAGGCCGTCGTTATCGCTGTCCTTGGAATAGGTGGTGGCGTGGCCGTAGACCACGGGAGAGACGGTGTCGGGCAGGGTGCTGGTGGGATTGCCCTCAGCGTCCACCACGTAGATGGAGGCGCCGCCGTACTGGCTGAAGAGCTGGGAGTACAGGTTGTTGTTGGGGTTCTCGGGGTCAAACTCCACGCCGTTCATCAGGAAGTGGTCCCAATTGTAGGTGGAGAAGTAGAGCCGCTGGGTCTGGCCGCCGTTGAGGGTATCGTCGTTGGTGGCGTCGTCGCCGATCCGCAGGGAGGAGCCCAGGGCCTCAAGAACCTTGTTCTGCTGGGCGGCCATGTGGTCGGCGGCGGGGAAGTCTGCATAGCTCTCGTAGTAGTCGGACCAGCCGGCCAGGACCAGGGCGCCGCCGGCGGCGTTGAAGGCCTTCAGGGCCTCGATCTCCGCATCGGAGTAGCAGACATAAGGATCGCGCAGGGCGTCGCCGTCCCGGCGGGAGGGCGCGGTGAGGATGATGGCCTTATACTTGTTGTCCTTGTTCTCACAGGCGGCGATCAGGTCGTCGCTGGTGTTCAGCTGAACCGTGCGCACCGAGTAGCCGGCGGCCAGGTCGCCGAAGTTGCCCATGGAGTCCTTGTAGTTGCCGGCCACATACTCGTTGAGGTGGGAGGCGTCGATGCCAATGTACACCAGCTGGCTGGCGTCCAGAATATCCAAGGAGATATCCTTGGAGTAGGTGTACTCAATGCCGTCCTCCACCAGGACCACGGTAACGGTAACGGTCATCACCCGGGCCATCTCGGGGACATAGCTCCAGTCCACAGTCAGGGTGCCGGAGGCGGGGATCTCATAACCCGTGGTATCCGTGCCCAGAGTCTCGCTGCCGCTGGTGTAGGTGATGGACTTGACAGTGGCGGGGTTGGACTCGCTGTTGAACAGAGTGGTGTTAATCTTCAGTTCCTCGCCGGTGACGGGGGTAGCGGTGCCGCACTCCACAGCGGAAATGCCCAGCTTCACCACATCGCCCACCCACACGGGAGCGGTGACGGCCAGATTCTTGTCGCCCTGGGTAACACGGATGAAGTAGTAGCTGTAGTTGGCGGGGATGGAGCACTCCAGTTCGCCGGAGGCCAGTTCAGCGGGGTCGTCCCAGGTATAGGCCACGGCGCCGGAGTTGACCACCACTTCCACCTTGGAGATGGAGTCGGAGGCGTCGGGATCGTACACGCTGACGTTGATGGTGACATTCTCAGGGACCTCGGAGATAATGGAGCCCAGCAGCTGGCCGTTGAGGGTGTAGTTGATCTCCAGGTTCTTGTCCTCGGTGGCGTAGACCCGCCGGTCGCGGATGGCCTGGTAGATGCCCTCCTGGGAGAAGTCATCGGTCAGGATAACGTCGCGGGCGTCGTTGGCGTTGCCCCACTTGCCCTTGTGGTTGTCCTGGTTGTTGGTGGGAGCCACGTGCCAGCCCTTGTCCAGGGCCATGATGTACTGCTCATAGCTGGGGTAGTAGCCGCCGGCGCCGATGGCACCTTCGCCGTTGCCCACCTCCACCAGCTGTATCCGGGTGTCAATAATGGGGTCATAGTAACCGAAGTCGCTGAAGTTGCCGAAGGTGGTGCCGGGGTGGTTGAACTGACTGATGGAATTGACCAGGTTCTCGTTGCTCAGCAGGGCATAGTAGGCCTTCATACCCGCATCGTCAGTCTTGTTATTCAGCGTGGTATTGTTGCGGGAGACGATGCCGGGGGTGTTGAAGGTGTTGATGTGGCCGGGTCCGCCGGACCAGGTCATCTCAAAGCCTGCCAGGGCCACCAGCTTGCCGGCGTGCTCGGCATTGAAGCTGTCAATGGTGCCGGTATAGGTGTTCCACTTCTCCGCGCTGGCCGCCGTCATCTGGCTGGCATCATAGAGCGCAGTCTCGGGGTTGGCAGCGCCGGAGGTGTCAAAGTAGTTGGAGTGGTCGGTGAAGGCCACGAAGTCCACATTGGCGCTCTCGGGGAGGTTGGCCACATAGTTCAGGCCCTCCTGGAGGGTGCCCGCGCCGTCGGAGTATTCGGCGGTGTGGGAGTGGAGCTGGCCGAAGTAGAGCTGATACTGGGCCGTGCCGATGGTGAAGGTCCAGGTGCGGGAGACGGTCTTTTCATCCGCCCGGGTGACGGTGGCGGTCACAGAGACCTTGCCGTCCGTCATGGCCTCGGCGGGGGTGTAGGAGGCTCTGCCGTCGGCCACAACGGGAGTGACCTCCTGGTCGCCCACCTTCAGAGTGATGGCGGGATTCTCCCCGGCGTTGCCGAAGGTGAAGCCGATCTCCGGCTGCTTCTCGTCGCCGGTCTGGGCATTGGCGGCGGGGAACACCTCGAGGATATAGGGCTCGTCCTTGACAGCAAGGGTGGTGGTATCGGTAAAGGCCACGTCCTTGTTGTCCGTTCCCGCAATGGTGATCACCAGATCACCGGCGGCCATGGCAGAGCCGGGAATGGTGAAGGAGTAGGTGCCGTCGTCATTGGTCAGCTGGGCAGCGGTGCCGCCGTACTTGGCGGAGATGTCCTTCACGCCAAAGACGGAATCCACGGTGAAGCTGACGGAGTATTCCTGGCCCACATAAGCGTCGGGCAGGAGGCCGAAGGTGACAGCGGGCATATTGACCACGCCATCGGTGACGGTAACGTCCTTAGCCACGGGGTAGAAGTTAAAGGTGTAGATGTCCTTATCGCTGTCATTGTACAGGCTGTAGGTCTTGTAGGAGCCGGCATAGTATTCCAGGTACTGGGAGTACTTGCCGTTGAATTTGGCGGTACGGCTCTCCAGGTTAAAGCCGCCGTTGAAGGAGGTCAGCTTCCAGTCGGCGTCCTCGGTAGCCTCGGCAGAATAGAAGGCGTTGTTGCCGGTGCCGTTGGAGCAGAGGTAGCCGTCAGAAGTTTTGAAGCGGAACCACTCGCCGTTAACCTCCACGGTAAAGACCCGGGCGCCGTTGGCGGGGGTGGCCACGCCGTCGGCCACGGTGGCCTCGGCGTTGTCGATGGAGGGGCTGGTCTCGTTGCCGTCGGAACCGGCCAGAACGCCCTTGGCGCCCTCGTTGTAGAGCACCACCTGAGCGCCATCCTCAGGCACCTCGCCGCTGGGGGGCTCGGGAAGATCGGTGACCTCATAGAAGGTCAGGGCAAACATACCCTCGCTGCCATCGGAAATCTTGCCGTAGGAACTCCAGTTGTTTTTCTCGGCATACCACTCCATATAGGCGCCGCGGACGGTGTTCTTGATGTAGTAGAGGCCGTTGCCCGCGTCCTCCAGCACCCACTTGTCGTTCTTCTCGCCCAGGGGCATACTGGAGAAAGAATCACCCATACCGATGTTCTGGCCGTCGTAGGAGAAGGACCAGGTGCCGTCGCCGTTGTCGGCCACGGTCCACACGTCGGCGGCGGTGAAGCCGGACAGAGTGCCATCCTCCAGGGCCACGTCGGTACCGTTGTTGTAGAAGCCGTTATAGGTGCCGGACAGAGCCTTGCCATAGGCGGGGTTGTAGATGACCACCTGTTCCCCGTCATAGATGGGGCCGGTGGAGGCGCCGGCAGTCTGGATCTCATCGGCGCTGGTGTTGCGCAGCTGGAGGGTGGTATTGTACACGCTCACCGCGGCGGTGATGGTGATGGTGTCGCCAACGGCCACAGTCCAAGTGTCGTCCTCATTCTTATCCACCACAGCCTTATAGAGCTGAATGGTATTGCCGCTGCTGTCCTTCACGGTGATGTTGGGATTGGAGTAAGCACCGTTGTTGTCGTACACTTCCGTGACTTCCACATTGCGGAGTGTCACATAGGTGCAGATGTCGGCAGCAGTCAGTTCCCCGATGGTCTTGACCGTGGGGGTCAGGGTCAGCCCGGAGGATTTTACATAGGTGGAACCGTCCAACTGGGGCAGGCCATTGAACGTGGCACGCTTGCCGGTTCCGATGACGGTGTCGCCCAGGGCGATGTCGTCAAAATTGCCGCTCATGCGGACGCAGATACCGCCGGTGCTGTCCTGGAGGTAGACGTTCTTACCATCGATGAGGGTAATCACACCCTTGACCGTCAGGTTCTCGGTGCCGTCGGCGGCAGCCAGAGCCTCGGCGATGGAGCTGGTTTCAGGCTCAGGCTCACTGGGCTGTCCAGCCACGATCTCATCGGCGCTGGTGTTGCGCAGCTGGAAGGTGTCGTTGTATACACTTACCGCAGCGGTGATGGTGATGACATCGTTAACGGCTATAGCGGTCTTGTCCACCACGGCTTTGTAGAGCTGGATAGTGTTGCCTGCGGCGTCCTCTACCGTGATGTTGGGATTGGCATACTGACCGTTATTGTCGAAAATCTCCGTAACCGTCACATTTTCGATGGTCACATAGGTGCAGATATCGGCGTCGGTCAGCTCCCCGATGGTCTTGACCGCGGGGGTCAGGGTCAGACCGGAGGATTTTTCATAGGTGGAACCGTCCAGCTGGGGCAAACCGTTGAACGTGGCACGCTTGCCGGTTCCGATGACGGTGTCGCCCAGGGCAATGTCGTCAAAATTGCCGCTCATGCGGACGCAGATACCGCCGGTGCTGTCCTGAAGGTAGACATTCTGCCCATCCAGGAGGGTGACCACGCCCTTGACCGTCAGCTTCTCGGTGCCGTCGTCAGCGGCCAGGGCATCGGAGATGGAGATGGCCTCGGGCTCTTCGCCCGGATCGGGTTCGGGGTCACCGCCACCCGCTCCGTCAAGTCGATAAAATGTGGTGGTCTGGTCTTTTGTGTTGCCGGTGGTATTTTTATAGGTACGGAAGTTGGGATTTACCGACGTGTCGCCGCCGTTATTATCATAAATCCCCATATAGCGGACATTCCCCGCCGTATCAATACAACTGAGATATCCGCTTTCGGCGTCCAGCGTCCAAAGGGTTTCGTTATTGTTACCTACCCGCAGGCCGTTGTTGTTGTCCACGCAGTACAGCCAGCTCTCTGTTGTACCTGCCGGGTAGATCTGATAGCCATCCTCTTTGGACACCACGTTCCAGTACCACGTTTCATTCCCCGTGTTACTGCTGTCCCAGGTGTCGGCGGGGCCGTAAATATTGGTACCGCCGTCATTTTTCATAACGTAGTCTTTGTCAGTAGCACTGCCGTGGACCGTGATGGCAATGATATCCGTCGCTTGAATGTCAGCTAATTCCACTTCCACCCATGTCCCGCCAGCGGCAAACACCGCGGTGGGCAGCAGGGACAAGAGCATGGCAATGGTCAATAGCGCGGATAGCAGGGGTTTCAGCTTATGTCTCATACTACGATCATCCATCCTTCCTCGCATAGGCCGCCTGCGCGGCCATTTCTTTCTTCCAATATACCGGATGCTCTCACCTCCACACCGCAGATTTGGCCAAAAAAGCCAGACGGCTCGTCCGGCTTTTCCTTCTGTTTCCTGGCCCTTTCCTTCCTTTTTCCCGGGCAGCACCATCTCTCCCCGGTCCGCAGCGGTTGAACCGCTCCGTTTGATACAGTGTTATTTTAACAAAACATTCCTTCGGGCACAAGACTTTTTTAGTAATATCAGCCTTTACACCGTATTATTTCTGAAAAATTTTTATGTAATATATGTAACATGCCCTTTATTACCGGGATATCTTTCTTTATTTAGTTGTATTTCCCACAACAAACTCCATCCTCTTGGCCGGTGTTCTTCTGGCCGTGTTTCTCAAGCTGCACCGCAAAAACGCGGCGCTGCCGGTGGGCAGCGCCGCGTTTGTTACAGGTCATACAGCTGTGAGAAGCTGTCTCTGAGGGCGGGATAGAGTTCCGTATACAGCCGGTAGAAGGGCTCATACCGGGCGCTGTCCCCGCTGTTGGAGGCGCAGGACTGATCGGGGTGTACGATGGCGTCGCAGGCGGTGGGCACGTCGGGATACACCCCGGCGCACACGCCTGCCAGGATAGCAGCGCCCAGGGCGGGCCCCTCCTGAGCCGCCTTGGCGGTCTGGACGGTGCAGCCCAGCACATCGGCAAGCATCTGCCGCCAGAAGGGGCTGCGTCCGCCGCCGCCACAGGCCATGATATGGTCGGGGGCCACCCCCATTTCCCGCAAAATGTCCAGACACTGGCGCTGGGAATAGGATACCCCCTCCATCACCGCCCGGATCAGGTCCCCCCGGCCGTGCATGGCGGACAGGCCGATAAAGGCCCCTCTGGCCTTCTCATCCAGCAGCGGGGACCGCTCCCCCATCAGGTAGGGCAGGTAGAGGAGCCGGTTGGCCCCGATGGGAGACCTGGAGGCCTCCCGGGTCATGATATCGTAGGGGTCCACCCCCTCTGCCTCCGCCTGCCGCCGTTCTTCGGCGCAGAACTGGTTGCGGAACCACTGGAGAGACAGGCCGGCGGCCAGGGTGCAGCTCATCACCGTCCACGCCCCAGGCACGGCGGCGCAGAAGGTATGGACCCGTCCGCTGGGGTCGATGCTCACCTGGTCTGCGTGGGCAAACACCACGCCGGAGGTACCCAGGGTGACAAAGGCCCGGCCGGACCGCACCACACCGGTACCCACAGCGGCGGCGGCGTTGTCTCCCGCGCCCCCCGCCACCGGTGTGCCGGGGGCCAGGCCGGCAGCGGCGGCAGCCGCCGCCGTCACCGTGCCGGTAAGGTCCACGGACTCATACAGCTTGCCCAGCAGGGCCGGGTCGATGTCCAGCTTGTCCAGCACCTCCCGGCTCCAGCAGCGGTGGGCCACGTCCAGCAGGTTCATGCCCGAGGCGTCGGACACCTCGGTGGCAAACTCCCCCGTCAGCTTATAGCGCAGGTAGTCCTTGGGCAGCAGGATATGACGGCACTTGGCGTACAGCTCCGGCTCATGGCGGCGCACCCACAGGATTTTTCCGGCGGTAAAGCCAGTGAGGGCCGGGTTGGCGGTGAGCTGGATGAGCCGCTCCTTCCCTATCAGTTCCGTGATCTCTTGGCACTCCCGGCCGGTGCGGCCGTCACACCACAGGATGGAGGGCCGGAGCACCCGCCCCTCCCCGTCCAGCATCACCAGGCCGTGCATCTGGCCGGACAGGCCCACGCCCTTCACTTCCCCAGGGGAGACGCCGCTCTGGTCCAGCACTCCCCGGATGGTCTGGCAGGCCGCCTGCCACCAGGCCTCCGGGTCCTGCTTCGCCCAGCCGTTCTGGGGCTGGTCCAGGGGATAGTCGGCGGTGCAGGAGGCCACGGTGCGGCCTGTCTCGTCAAACAGGGCGGTCTTGGTACCGGAGGTGCCCAGGTCCACGCCCATCAGATATGCCATAGTTATGACCATTCCTTTCCGCTGCGCTCCAAGGCACCAAAGGGAAATGAAACACAGTGCCTCTAACGCAGTAAATCGAAATTTGTTAGAATGGGCTTGAGAAACAGGCACACTACAGAGCACGCGAA
>DWXO01000055.1 GCA_019119165.1 Candidatus Flavonifractor intestinigallinarum
TCCTCCAGCGAGATGATCGAGGCCTTCGAGGAGGTCTCCACCCGCATCCTGGAGGCCATCCACGGCGTGCTGGAGCGTACGCCCCCCGAGCTGGTGGCCGATATCTCCACCAACGGTATCTGCATGACCGGCGGCGGCTCCCTGGTCTGGGGCTTCGACAAGCTTATCGAGTCCCACACCGGCATCGAGACCCATGTGGCCGACGACGCCATCTCCTGCGTGGCCTACGGCACCGGCAAGAGCCTGGACGACGTGGACTCCATGCAGGACGGCACCATCAACCTGTCCCGCCGCAAGCAGATGAATTAAATCCTGCCCACTTTCTTTTAGAGTGCTGCAATTCTTGCAGCACTCTATTTTTTGCCCTGTGTTTGTCAAAAAAATATCACACTTGACTTTTGCTCTTTTAAGTGCTAAACTGCGAAATCAGTATAAGTGCTTCCTGTATCTCTCAGATATAGGAGTGCAAACAAGGAAAAGAGGTCATTCTCATGAACAAGCGTATTTCAGCCGGACTGCTCACCGGCGCACTGACTCTCACCCTCACCGCCTGCGGCGGCGGCAGCTCTGATGCCGGCAGCTCCCAGACTCCTTCCGGCGGGGAACCTGCCGCCAGCGGCGAGACCTACACCGTGGGCATCTGCCAGCAGATGACTCACGACGCGCTGGACTCCGCCACGCAGGGCTTCAAGGACGCCCTCAATGAGAAGCTGCCCGGCCAGGTCGTCTTTGAGGAGCAGGACGCCGGCGGCGAGTACGCCAACTGCGGCACCATCATGGACGGCTTTGTGGCCGATCAGGTGGATCTGATTATGGCCAACGCCACCTATCCCCTCCAGGCCGCCGCCTCTGCCACCGCTGATATCCCCATCCTGGGCACCTCGGTGACCGACTATGCCACCGCCCTCTCCATCACCGACTGGACCGGTACCGTGGGCGGCAACATCTCCGGTACCTCCGATCTGGCTCCCCTGGACCAGCAGGCCGCCATGCTCAACGAGCTCTTCCCCGACGCCCAGAACGTGGGCCTGCTCTACTGCTCCGGCGAACCCAATTCGGTCTATCAGGTTCAGACCATCCAGGGCTATCTGGAGGACATGGGCTACACCTGCACTCAGTATGCCTTTACCGACGTCAACGACCTGTCCTCCGTGACTCAGACCGCCTGTGACAGCTCTGACGTGATCTACATCCCCACCGACAACACCGCCGCCGCCAACACTGAGACCATTGCCAACGTGGTGATCCCCGCCGGTGTGCCGGTGATCGCCGGTGAGTCCGGCATCTGCTCCGGCTGCGGCGTGGCCACCCTTTCCATCAGCTACTACGACATCGGCTACAAGACCGGCGAGATGGCGGCCCAGATCCTGACCGGAGAGGCGGATATCTCCACCATGCCCATCGAGTATGCCCCCACGGTGACCAAGATGTACAACGCCGCCAACTGCGAAGCCCTGGGGCTGACCATGCCTGAGGACTACGAGCCCATCGCCTGAACATTAACGCCCAGATAAAAGAGCGGAGAAGGGACTTCCCTTCTCCGCCCTTTCCGGTATGCGATGCAAGTTTTTAATCATTTGGAGGCAGAATCATGGACTTCCTGTTCTCGTTTTTCAACTCTCTGCCCGGCGCCTTCGGCCAGGGACTGGCCTGGGGCATCATGGCAATCGGAGTATATATCACCTTCCGTATCCTGGATATCGCCGACCTGACAGTGGACGGTTCCCTGGCCACCGGCGGCGCGGTGGCGGCCCTGTTCATCAGCCAGGGCTGGAACCCCTGGCTGGCCCTGCTGATGGCCGTCATTGCCGGAATGCTGGCGGGACTGATCACCGGCCTGCTCCACACGGCCTGCGGTATTCCCGCCATTCTGGCCGGTATCCTGACCCAGCTGGCCCTCTACTCCATCAACCTGCGCATCATGGCCCTCTGGAGCGACGCCAAAACCAAGGCCACCCTGGCTCTCAGCGTGGACAAGCAGGATCTGCTGGTCTCCTCCCGGTACATCCGGGAGCTTGACCTGACCAACCCCCTGTTCCTGCTGGCGATTTTTACGGTGGTGCTCATCGCCGTACTCTACTGGTTCTTCGGCACGGAGCTGGGCTGTGCCCTGCGGGCCACCGGCGCCAATCAGGCCATGGCACGGGCCCAGGGCATCAATACCAACTGGTGCAAGGTGCTGGGGCTGGTGGTGTCCAACGGCCTGGTGGCCCTGTCCGGCGCTCTGCTGGCCCAGTATCAGGGCAGCTCCACCGTGGATATGGGCCGGGGCGCCATCGTCATTGGTCTGGCCGCCGTCATCATCGGCGAGGTGCTGTTGGGCAAGGTGTTCCGCAACTTCGCCCTGAAACTGCTCTCCGCCGTCATCGGCTCCATCATCTACTACATCGTGCTCCAGTTCGTGCTGCGGCTGGGCCTGGAGTCCACTGACCTGAAGCTGCTCTCCGCCGTGGTGGTGGCCCTGTTCCTCAGCATCCCCTACTGGAAGGGCAAGTATTTCACCAAGACGGTTCGAAAGGAGGCGGCGCGCAATGCTTGAGGTACGCGATCTCTACAAGACCTTCAACGCCGGCACCATCAACGAAAAGCGGGCCATGAACGGCCTGTCCCTCACCCTGGAGGACGGGGACTTCGTTACCGTCATCGGCGGCAACGGCGCAGGCAAATCCACCCTGCTCAATCTGGTGGCCGGGGTATTCCCTCCCGACAGCGGTACTATCTCCATTGACGGCCAGAATGTGACCAAGCTGCCCGAGCACAAGCGGGCCAAATTCATCGGCCGGGTGTTTCAGGACCCCATGATGGGCACCGCGGCCACCATGGGCATCGAGGAAAATCTGGCGCTGGCCTTCCGCCGGGGCCAGGGTCGGGGACTGCGCTACGGCATCACCAATGCCGAGCGTAAACAGTACCGGGAAAAGCTGGCCATCCTGGATCTGGGCCTGGAGGACCGGCTCACCAGTAAGGTGGGCCTGCTCTCCGGCGGCCAGCGGCAGGCCCTTACCCTGCTGATGGCTACCCTGAAAAAGCCCAAGCTGCTGCTGCTGGACGAGCATACCGCCGCCCTGGACCCCAAGACGGCGGCAAAGGTGCTGGAGACCACCGAGCGGATCGTCCGCCGGGACAGGCTCACCACCCTGATGATCACCCACAATATGCGGGATGCCATTGCTCATGGCAACCGGCTCATCATGATGGACGGAGGCCAGATCGTGGCGGATATCCGGGGAGAGGAGAAGCGGAATCTCACCGTTCAGGACCTGCTGGACAAGTTCCATGTGGAGAATGACCGGATGCTGCTCAGCGAATAGGACAAACAGATAGAAAAATGCCTGGGTACCTGTAAACCGGTACCCAGGCATTTTTACTTACAAGCTCTGTATGCCCTTCTCCCGCTCATAGATGATCCGCAGACCGTCCAGCACCAGCTGGGGGTCCACCACGTCGATGAGGTCGGTGTTGTCCGCCACCATCCGGGCCAGCCCGCCGGTGGCGATCACCTTTACATCCGGCTCCCCTATCTCCTCCTTGGCCTGACGGATCAGATACTCAATGGCGCCGATGTAGCCCATCACCGCCCCCGCCTGGATCTGGCCCACGGCGGTGGTACCCAGCACGGTGGCCGGCTTTACCAGCTCCACCCGGGGCAGCAGCGCCGTCTTTTGGAACAGCCCGTCGATGGACACCCGCACCCCGGCGGTGATGCAGCCGCCCAGATACACCCCGTCCCGGCTCACCGCGTCCAGGGTGGTGGCGGTGCCGAAGTCCAGCACAATGAGGGGCGTCCCGTATTTGGCCATGGCGGCGATGTCGGCCGCCGCCCGGTCGGGGCCCAACCGCTCCTCACTGGCGCAGGGCACATAGGGCAGCCGGGGGTCCAACCCGTCGTCCAGCACCAGAGGGGTCTTGCCCACATACTTCTTCATGGCATTATTGAGGGTGTGCATCACCTGGGGCACCACCGAGCCGATCACCACGTCCTCGATCTGGTCCAGGTCCAGGCCGAACCGCTGGAAATACTGACACACCAGCAGCCCCAGCTCGTCGGAGGTGCGTCCGCTGTCCGTCATGGTACGGAAGCTGCCCTTCAGCTCAGCCCCCTCATAGATCCCAAACACCATATTGGTGTTGCCCACGTCTACCGCAAGCAGCATAGCCATCCTTCCCTTCTTATATCAATGACTGAGGTAACACACCGCGCCGCCCTCCTCCAGGACGGCAACAGCATAGGTCGCCGAACTAAGAGAGCCGATGGAGCCAGGATTGACGATCCAAAGCCCGTTTTCAAACTCACAGAAGGCCTCATGGGTGTGGCCGAAGCACAGCAAATGGGCCCCCGCCTGCCGGGCTGCCCGCACCGCCATGCCCATACCCATCTTCACATGGTAGATGTGGCCGTGGGTCATGAGGATCTTGCAGCCCTCCAGGGTAAAGACCCGCTCCTCCGGCAGATCGGGCCGCCGCCCGTCGCAGTTGCCCGGCACATAGGTCACCGGAATGTGGGGGAATTTGGCGGCCAGGTCCTCCGCGTCCCGGGCCAGATCCCCCAGGTGGAGAATGCGGTCCGGGCTCTCCAGACGCACCACGTCCTCCATATTGGCCACATTGCCGTGGGAATCGGAAAAAATCAGCAGTTTCATAGAATCACCTTCTCAAGGGCGGTACATATAATGAAGTGAACGCCACTATATATTAGGGATGGAGTTGATGATATGGGTCAGAACAAAACCGATCCCACCGCCGCCCTGGAGCACAACCGGGCCCTGCTGGAGCAGGTGATCCACTCCCCGGACGCCCAGCGGCTGATGGAATTGCTTAACCGGAACGCCGGCGGCAAGCTGAAAACCGCCGCGGCCTCCGCCGCCCTGGGGGACACCAAGGACCTGCTGTCCATGGTGCGCCAGGTAATGGCCGACCCGGAGGGCGCCAAGCTGGTGGAGCGGCTCAACCAGACCGCACCCAAACAGAGCTGATCTTACGCCAAGGAGGGATGGCCCATGGCCCAGTTGGAAGAACAACTCAACCAGATCCTGGGCAATCCCCAGGCCATGGAGCAGATCATGGCCCTGGCCCAGTCCCTCTCGGGCAAGCAGGAGGAGGAGCGGCAGCCAGAGGAGGAAACCCAGCCCCCGGCGGAGAACGATCCCCCCTCCCCCCTGTCCGCCCTGGACGGGCTGGACCCCAGGCTGCTGCGGATGGGGATGGGGCTTTTGTCGGAATATTCCGCCCAGGACGACAAAAAGACCGCCCTGCTGGCCGCCCTCAAGCCCTTTCTCAAGCCCGAGCGGCAGGAAAAGATGGATCAGGCCGTCCGCATCGCCCGGCTCACCCGGGTGATCCGGACGGCGCTGCGAATGTTCCGTGACCGGGGAGAGGAGGAGGACGATGTATAACCGCTACATCCCTAACGGCACCTCCTATACCCGTATCCCTCAGGAGGACGCCCCCTCTCCCCCCCATCGGGAAGAGAAGCGCCCCCCGGAGGCGGGGGGCAAAAAGAAGAGCGGCGGCCTGAGCGAGCTGCTGAAAAGCCTGAAGCTGGACAGCCTGGACACCGGGGACGTGCTGCTGCTGCTCATCCTGCTCTTCCTCTTTCTGGAGGGGGACGACATGGAGCTGGTCATCACCCTGGCCCTGGTGCTGCTGCTGGGGCTTAGTTAGCCCGGATCGTGGAGCACCGTGCCGTCGGGCAGGGTAAAGCTGGCATTTTCCGGCACCGGCCGGTCCACCGAAAAGGCGCTCATCCGGTAGATCAGCTGACCCTCCAGGGTAGTCTCGGCGCAGGCCAGCAGGCCGCTGTCGGTGGAGATCCAGTACCGCTCCACATAGCCATTGCTGTCCGGAACGGTCTCCACAAAGATGCAGGCCACCCCCTCCTTGTCCTCATAGCCCGCGTCGGCAATGTCCGACTGCTTTAGCTTGAGCACGTCCTCATAGGTGGGGATGCGCTGGCCCTCCAGGTCGTCGGAATTCTCCTCCGCCGATCCGGTGAGCACCCGGCTGTTCCCCTCATACCACAGCCAGAACTGTCCGTCCCCCACAATGGAGTGGCGGACGGAGCCGCCGGGCAGAGCGGCGGTGGTGTGGGTCCAGCCGCCGTCCACCCACACGGTGGCGTGGGTGACGCCGCTCTGGCCGTCCCCCCAGAAGTCCTCAACGGTCACGCTGCGGCCGTAGCTCTCCGGCCGGGCCAGGGTGTGCTCCACCACATACTGGACCGTCTCGGTGGTGATCTCCACCTGGACGTACTCCTCCTCCCCCACCGGCTTCTGGGACTGGCTGGCCGCCGGGGTGGGCAGCTGGATCTTGGCAGTATCGGGCGCAAAAAGGCCGAGCCCGAAGCTGGAGAGCATGGCGACGGTAATGACGATGCCGATAAGCACCACCAGGATATTCCGATTGCGCCGTTCCATGCCGCTCCCTCCTCAGGCTCGACCAAGGGATCTGATCGGTAAAATATCTGTCTGTCAGAGGGCCCTCCTTCCCGGCAAGTGACCGGAGATGGAGATATGGGGTCCTCTCTTATTTCTGCCCTTTCTCCGGGCCTTCCTTCACCTGCTCCTCAGGCTCCTTTTCCTTCTCCAGCTCCTTCCGGTTGTTGCTCAGGAAGATATGCCCGGCGATGGCTCCGGCAAAGCACAGGGCCATCAGCAGCAGCATGGCCTTCACCGGTCCGCTGGTGGTGAGCACCACGGCGGACAGGCCCAGAATGGCGCTGATGATATAGAGCACCGCCACCGCCTGCTTCTGGTTGAAGCCCATGTCGATGAGCCGGTGGTGAACATGGCTGCGGTCGGCGTGCATGGGGCTTTGACCGTGGGCAATGCGGCGGATGAAGGCAAAGCAGGTGTCAAAGATGGGCAGGCCCAGCATGAGGAAGGGCACGGCAAAGGAAATAATGGTATAAAATTTGAAGAGGCCCTGAACCGACACCACCGCCAGGATATAGCCCAGGAAGGTGGAGCCGGTGTCCCCCATGAAGATCTTGGCGGGATTCATGTTATAGGGCAGAAAGCCGATGCACCCGCCGGCCAGAGCGGCCATGAGGATGGCCACGCCCCCCTCGCTGACCACCAGGGCGATGACCAGCAAAGTCATAGAGCTGATGGTGGAGACGCCGCAGGCCAGGCCGTCCAGGCCGTCGATCAGGTTGACGGCGTTGGTGATGGCCACAATCCACAGCACGGTCACCGGGATGGACAGCCACCCCAGGTTCCAGTACAGATTGGAGGAAAAGACGTTGGGGTTGGACAGGGTCTCAATAACGTTGCCCGACAGCACCGCCACCAGGGCCGCGCCGATCTGAATGAGGAACTTCAACTTGGCCCCCAGGCTGTAGATGTCGTCAAAGATGCCCAGCACCACGATGATAATGGCCCCCAGCAGCATCCCCCGCAGCTGGGTGTCCAGGTCCAGGAAGAGCAGCACGCTGAGCAGGAAACCCAGGAAAATGGCAAGGCCGCCCATCCGGGGAATGGGATGATCGTGCATCCGGCGGTTGTCCTTGGGCACATCCACCGCGCCCACCCGGAACGCCAGACTCTTCACCACCGGCGTGGCGATGAGCGCCACCAGAAAGGCCACCACCAGGGCGGCCGCCACCATCCCCAGCAGGGGAAGCTCCGAATTGATTGGCATAGGAAAGATGCTCCTTTATCTCTCAGCGGGGGATGAAGCCCACCTTTTTATGGACCTTGCGCAGGGTCCGCTGGGCCACCGAGGCGGCCTTCTCCGCACCGGCGCGGTACAGGCCCTCCAGATAGGCCTTGTCGCCCAGCAGGCGCACCGTCTCCTCCCGGACGGGCCGGAGCAGCTCCACCACCACTTCGCCCACGGCGGGCTTGAAGGCGCCGTAGCCCTTGCCCTCGAACTCCACCTCGATCTGCTCGTAGGTCTTGCCGGTGACGGCGGCGTAGATGTCGATGAGGGTGGCCACGCCGGGCTTGTTGGCCCGGTCATAGCGGACACAGTGCTCCGTATCGCTGTCGGTGATGGCCCGCTTGAATTTACGCATAATATCGTCGGGACTGTCCATCAGGTAGACACAGCCCTCGGGGATGGACTTGCTCATCTTGCTGTCGGGCTGGTTCAGGCTCATGACCCGGGCGCCCACCTTGGGGATATAGGCGTCGGGCATGGTGAACACGTCGCCGTAGATGCCGTTAAAGCGCTGGACGATGTTGCGGGTGAGCTCCACGTGCTGCTTCTGGTCCTCCCCCACCGGCACCAGGTCGGCCTGATAGAGCATGATGTCGGCAGCCATCAGAGAGGGGTAGGTGAACAGGCCGGCGTTGACGTTGTCGGCGTGCTTGGCGGACTTGTCCTTGAACTGAGTCATACGGGACAGCTCGCCGAACATGGTATAGCAGTTGAGCACCCAGGCCAGCTCGGCGTGGGCGGGGACGTGGGACTGGATAAAGAGGATGGACTTCTCCGGGTCGATGCCGCAGGCCACCAGCTGAGCAAAGAGCTCGATGGTCTGGCGGCGGAGAGCGGCGGGGTCCTGGCGGACGGTGATGGCGTGCTCATCTACCACGCAGTAGACGCAGTTATATTCGTCCTGCAGGGCCACCCAGTTCCGCAGGGCTCCCAGATAGTTGCCCAGATGGAGGGCGCCGCTGGGCTGGATGCCGCTGAAGATGACTTTCTTATTCGTTTCCATAACAGGTTCACACCCTTGTCAAGAGATTTCCGCATAGTTGACGATATAATACCACATTTCCCGGCGGTTGACAAGAATAACAGGGCCGCACTATTGACAATTCTAGGGCTGAAACGGTAGAATAAAGGTTACGATTTGACACCCGTCACCCGGGTATTTTGTTTGACGGAGGGATCTGTATGGATCTGAACTGGTTTGAGGAACTGGAGGGGCGCATTCCCCACGACGGCGTGCGTACCCGCTTCGCCCCCTCCCCCACCGGCTATATGCACGTGGGCAACCTGCGTACCGCCCTGTACACCTGGCTCATCGCCCGCCACAACGGCGGCAAATTCATTCTCCGCATTGAGGACACCGACCAGGGCCGTCTGGTGGAGGGCGCCACCGACGTGATCTACAACACCCTGCGCAAGTGCGGCCTGACCTGGGACGAGGGTCCCGATCTGGGCGGCCCGGTGGGCCCCTACATCCAGACCCAGCGCCGGGACCTGTACGGCAAGTTCGCCGAACTGCTGGTGGAGAAGGGCCACGCCTACTACTGCTTCTGCGAAAAGACCGAGTCTGAGGAGGATTCCGGCGACTTTGACCGGGCCGCCGACCCCTGCCGGGACCTGGACCCGGAGGTTGCCAAGGCCAGAGTGGCCGCCGGCGAGCCCTACGTCATCCGCCAGCGCATCCCCGCTGAGGGCACCACCACCTTCTCCGACGCCGTGTTCGGCGACATCACCGTGGAGAACAAGACCCTGGACGACCAGGTGCTCATGAAGCGGGACGGCCTGCCCACCTATAACTTTGCCAACGTCATCGACGACCACCTCATGGGCATCACCCATGTGGTCCGCGGTTCCGAGTACCTGTCCTCCGCCCCCAAGTACAACCTGTTGTACGAGGGCTTCGGCTGGGAGGTGCCCACCTATATCCACTGCTCCCCCGTCATGCGGGACCAGCACAACAAGATGAGCAAGCGCAAGGGCGACCCCTCCTACGAGGACCTGATCGCCATGGGCTACCTGTCCGAGGCGGTGGTGAACTACGTCACCCTGCTGGGCTGGTCCCCCAAGGGCGAGTATGCCGAGCGGGAGTTCTTCACCCTGGCCGAGCTGGCGGATGTCTTTGACATTGGCGGCATTTCCAAGTCCCCTGCCATCTTCGACATCGAGAAGCTGAAGTATTTTAACGCCAACTACCTGCGGGCTCTCTCCCCCGAGGCCTTCTATGAGGGCGCCGAGCCCTACCTGAAGGAAGCCGTCAAGACCCCCGGCATCGATCTGAAGCTCATCGCTCCCCTGGTGCAGCCCCGGTGCGACACCTGGCTGGACATCGCTCCCCAGGTGGATTTCTTCGACGCCCTGCCCGAATATTCCAATGAGCTGTACTGCCACAAGAAGATGAAGACCAACGAGGAGAACTCTCTGGAGGCCCTGGAGCAGGTGCTGCCCGTGCTGGAGAGTCTGCCTGAGTGGACCTATGATTCCATCCACGACGCCCTCATCGGTCTGGCTCAGAAGCTGGAGCTGAAAAATGGCCGTATCATGTGGCCGGTGCGTACCGCCCTGTCCGGCAAGGCGGTCACCCCCGGCGGTGCGGTGGAGCTGTGCCACATTTTGGGCCGCGAGGAAACCCTCCGCCGCATCAAGCTGGGCATGGCTCAGCTGGCAAAATAAGTGTCACATAGTATGCCCCCTTTTCCCCATACTAGAGGAAAAGGGGGCGTTTTTATGCCAAAAAAGAAGATTCGGGTGCTGACCGCCAGCTTTCTGGCGGCGGCCTTTGTGATTACCGCCGGCTTTGCCGTCCAGGGCCATGTCCGGGCGACCCAGTACCGGCGGCTGCTGGACAACGGCTACCTCCACGCCTTTGCCGAGCTGACCACCGCCTCCAGCGAGCTGGAGGTGGCCCTGACCAAAATGAGCCACGCCACCTCCCCCGCCCTGTTCGCCTCCCTGTGCGCCCAGGCCTATTCCAAGGCCCAGGCCGCTCAGTCGGCGCTGGGCGAGCTGCCCTACGGCAACGTGGAGCTGGAACAGACCGCCGCCTTCCTGGCCCGGGCGGGGGATTACGCCATGGCCCTGGCCCAGGGGACCTCGGCGGAGCTGGTATGCAGCGACGAGCACCGGGATACTCTCTATCAGCTGTCCCAGGCCGCCGGTGAGCTGTCCCTCACCCTGGAAACCCTCCAGGCCCAACTGACCGCCGGGGCCATCCAGCCGGAGGATCTGGCTCAGGCCCAGGACCGGCTGGCCGCCGATGACGGCAGCGGACAGGTCAACGGCGGCTCCGCCTTCCAGAGCGTGGAGTCCGACTTCCCCGAGGTGCCCACCCTGATCTATGACGGCCCCTTCTCCCAGCACCTGGACGGCCGTACCCCCCGGATGCTGAAGGGACTGCCCCAGGTCACCGAGGAGGAGGCCAGACAAGCCGCTGCGTCCTTCCTGGGCCTGCGGCCGGAGGTATTCACCCTCACCGCC
The DNA here is from genome assembly GCA_019119165.1 of Candidatus Flavonifractor intestinigallinarum. GTDB lineage: Bacteria > Bacillota > Clostridia > Oscillospirales > Oscillospiraceae > Flavonifractor > Flavonifractor intestinigallinarum. The sequence goes on from DWXO01000055.1 coordinate 11,131, forward strand.
CGGTCCGAGGGCAATCTGCCCGCTTACGGCTTCACCGCCATGGTGGACGGCGGACAGCTCTATATCCAGGTCACCTGTCAGGGGGGGCAGATTTTAGAGGTATTCTCCTCCCGCACCGCCGGAGAGACGGCACTCAGCCGGGCGGAGGGCTGCGAAAAAGCCGCCGCTTTCCTGGCAGAAAAGGGTTACGCCAACATGGCACCCAGCTATTTCATGGAGCAGGATGGAGTGCTGGCCATCAACTTCGCCCCGGTGGAAAGCGGGGTGTACTGCTACCCCGATCTGGTGCAGGTTTCGGTGGCCCTGGACACCGGGGAGATCGTGGGCTTTGAGGCGGCGGGCTATCTGACCCACCACGGCAGCCGGGACCTGCCCTCCCCCACTGTGGATGCCCAGACCGCCCAGGCCCTGGTGGACGACTCCCTCACCGTGCTGTCCCACCAGCTTGCCCTCATCCCCACCGGCGGCGACTACGAGGTGCTCTGCCACGAATTCAAGTGCCAGGCCCAGGACGGCACCCATGTGCTGATCTACGTCAACGCCCTCACCGGCCAGCAGCAGCACATCCTTCTGCTGCTGGAGGACGAAAACGGCACGCTGGTCCTCTGACAGACGCCACAGGCGCACATCTGTGCGCCATACATAGCCTTTTTCCGCCCATCTGGTAGAACCAAAAGTTTGGAACGGACAGTTTCGCCGCCATGGATTGACAAAGAATTAACAATATGCCATAATAGGGGCCGTAAGATCGTTAAACATTTAACGATTAAAATTGATTGAGACATACGGAGGTACTGATCATGTCCCGTTTTACCCTTCCCAGAGACATCTATTACGGCCCCAACGCCCTGGAGAATCTGAAAAACCTGAAGGGTACCCGCGCGGTACTGGTGCTGGGCGGCGGCTCCATGAAGCGGTTCGGCTTTGTTGACAAGGCGGTGGCCTACCTGAAGGAGGCCGGCATTGAGACCAAGCTCATCGAGAACGTGGAGCCCGACCCCTCTGTGGAAACCGTCATGAGCGGCGCTGCCGTCATGCGGGAGTTCCAGCCCGACTGGATCATCTCCATGGGCGGCGGCTCCCCCATCGACGCCGCCAAGGCCATGTGGGCCTTCTATGAGTATCCCGAGACCACCTTTGAGGATCTGATCACCCCCTTCTCCTTCCCCGAGCTGCGTCAGAAGGCCAAGTTCTGCGCCATCCCCTCCACCTCCGGCACCGCCACCGAGGTCACCGCCTTCTCCGTCATCACCGACTACCAGAAGGGCATCAAGTATCCTCTGGCCGACTTCAACATCACTCCCGACGTGGCCATCATCGACCCCGCCCTGGCCGAGACCATGCCCCCCAAGCTGGTGGCTCACACCGGCATGGACGCCCTGACCCACGCCATCGAGGCCTATGTGTCCACCCTGCACACCGTCTTTACCGATCCTCTGGCCCTGAAGGCCATCGACATCGTGAACCATGATCTCATCAAGTCCTACAACGGCGACATGACCTGCCGTGAGGAGATGCACTACGGCCAGTGCCTGGCCGGCATGGCCTTCTCCAACGCTCTGCTGGGCATCGTTCACTCCATGGCCCACAAGACCGGCGCCGCCTTCTCCACCGGCCACATCACCCATGGCCTGGCCAACGCCATGTATCTGCCCTACGTCATCGCCTACAACGCGAAAGCGCCCGGCGTGGCGGAGCGCTATGCCGACATCGCAAAGACCATGGGCATCACCGGCACCGTGGAGGAGTGCGTGGAGGGCCTGCGTGCCAAGATCCGCTCCATGAACGACGCCATGGGCATCCCCAACACCCTGAAGGACTTCGGCATCATCGAGGACGAGTTCAAGGAGAAGCTGACCGCCATCGCCACCAACGCGGTGGGCGACGCCTGCACCGGCTCCAATCCCCGTCCCATTGATCCCGAGACCATGGCCAAGCTCTTCACCTGCATCTACTACGGTGAAGAAGTCAACTTCTGATCTCCCACAAACCCTTACCCATACATACAAGAAGCG
>DWXO01000056.1 GCA_019119165.1 Candidatus Flavonifractor intestinigallinarum
CGCTTCTTGTATCTTTCTGCTTACAGCTCTTTGACATAGAAATAATGGCCGTAGCTGCCGGTCCCCTGCTCTACCGCGCCGAAGCGGCGGTAGCCCATCTTCTCATAGAAACGGGGCGCCTGGAAACCGAAGGTATTCAGCTCCAGCCGTTTGGCGCCCTGTCGGGCGGCGTTTTCCTCCAGCTGCTCCAGGATGCAGGCGCCCAGACCGGCGTCCCGGTGGTCCTCGGCCACCCACAGCACATCCAGCATGGCCAGCTCTCCCATCCGGAAGGCGTCGCAGCCGCCGATGATCCGTCCTTCCTGGTCGGTGACTACCAGGGACAGATCCGCCGTGTCCGGCACAAACTGCCGGTTATAGGCCCGCAGCCCGGCGTGGATGGCCTCTCCGGCCGCCTCGTCGGCGGGACGGATCACAAACTGTTCCATTCCCATCACTCCATGTCAAAGGGGGGCATATCCCGGCTCTGGGGAATGGCGTCCCCCTCGAACTCCAGCTCGTCGGGCACCGGCTCCGGCGCACCGCCGGCCATGTCCTGCTTGAACTGCATCTCCTGCCACTGCTCCTTGGTGATAAGTACCTGCCGGGGCTTGGAGCCCTCGAAGGGACCCACCACCCCCTTCTCCTCCATCTGGTCCACCAGACGGGCGGCACGGGAGTAGCCCAGCTTGAGCCGCCGCTGGAGCATGGACACGCTGGCCATGCCGGTCTCCACCACCACCTCGATGGCGGCGGGCAGCAGCTCGTCGTAGTCGTCTCCCACCTCTTCGGGGGCGGAGCCGCCCACGCCCTTGGAGCCCTTCTCCTTCTCGGCAGCGTGCTTTTCGATGTCGTGCATGATCTCCTGGTCGTACTCGGCCCCGCCGCTGTTCTGCTTGATGAAGCCCACCACGGCGGCCACCTCCTCATCGGAGATCAGGCAGCCCTGGACACGCTGGGGCTTGCCGGAGCCCAGGGGGAAGTACAGCATATCGCCCCGGCCCACCAATTTTTCCGCGCCGGTGGTGTCCAGAATGATGCGGGATTCCAGCGAGGAGGCCACAGCGAAGGCGATACGGCTGGGGATGTTGGCCTTCATCAGGCCGGTGATGACATCAGCGGAGGGCCGCTGGGTGGCGATGATCAGGTGCATACCGGCGGCACGGCCCATCTGGGCCACCCGGCAGATGGATTCCTCCACCTCCTTGGCGGCCACCAGCATCAGGTCGGCCAGCTCGTCGATGACCACCACGATCTGGGGCATCTTCTCCATGTCGTCGGTCTTGGCTGCGTGGGCGTTGTAGGAGGCCAGATCCCGGACGCCGATCTCGGAGAAAGCCCGGTACCGCTTCATCATCTCCACCACCGCCCACTGGAGGGCGCCGGCGGCCTTCTTGGGGTCGGTGACCACCGGGATGAGCAGATGGGGAATGCCGTTGTAGATGCCCAGCTCCACCATCTTGGGGTCCACCATGATGAGGCGGACCTCCTCCGGGGTGGCCTTGTACAGCAGAGAAATAATGAGGGAGTTGGTACACACCGACTTACCGGAGCCGGTGGTACCGGCAATGAGCAGGTGGGGCAGCTTGGCAATGTTGCCCACAATGTTATTGCCGCCGATGTCCTTGCCCACGGCGAAGGACACCTTGGAGGGGTTGTCCCGGAACTCCTTGGAATCGATGACGTCGTGGATGTACACCGGGGACACCAGGCGGTTGGGCACCTCGATGCCCACCATGGAGATCTGGTTGGGGATGGGGGCGATGCGCACACCGGTGGCGCCCAGGGCCAGGGCGATGTCGTCAGCCAGATTGGTCAGCTTGTTGAGCCGCACGCCCTGATCCAGCTCCAGCTCATACCGGGTCACCGAGGGGCCCCGGGTCACGTTGGAGATGCTGGCGTCGATGCCGAAGGAGCGGATGGTGTCGCTGAGACGGGCCTGATTGGCCCGCAGCTCCCCCGCCACGTCGGAGCTGGATACCCCCTCCCCTTCCGTCAGCAGAGAGACGGGGGGATACTGGTAGGCCATGGGCTCCTCCTCCAGGCTGCGGGCAATGTCCTGGGCCACCTCGGCGGCGGCCTGGGCGGTCTCCTCCTTCTGGCGGGCCTTGGCGGAGGTGGGCGGCACGGCTGGCTCCCGCACGATCTCGGGCATGGGAGCCGGCTGGAGCACAGGCTGAGGCTCCGGAACAGGTTCCGGTTCCGGCTCCGGCGGGGCCACGGGCTGGGGCTGGACGGCCTCATGCCGGAGCTCCGCCGGGGCGGCAAAGGGCAGGGCCTCCTCCTCCGGCACCTCCGCCTCCTCAGGCTGGGCGTGGGTATTGCCGGTCAGCACCTGATCGGGGGTGGGCACCGAGGGTTTGCGGTTGAAAAAGCGCTCCTTCTTCTCGATGGGCTTGGGCTCCCGCTTTTTGCCCACCAGAGGACCGTCGTCCACCGGAATGTCGATCTGGGGCTGCTGCCTGCGGCTCTCCCGGACAGGCTCATGCTCCGGCTCGGCTCTTTTCCGGCGGGGCCGGGGCTCGGGGATCTCCTCCTCCTCGTACTCCGGGCGGCTGCGAACCTTGTCCACCACGTCGGTGGGAGAAATATGGAAGCACACCATCACCAGGATCACCGCCAGCAGCACGAAGATGATGCCGGCGCCGATCTTGCTGAACACAGCGGTGAGGCCCAGAGCGGCCACGCCGCTGACCACGCCGCCGCTGGTCAGGGCCTGGCCCTGGGTCCACAGCAGCTCAGGCAGCTTCATGTCCCAGGCATAGGCTCCCTTGGCCAGCAGCAGGTGGAAGAAGCCGCCGGCCAGCACCGGCAGCAGCAGGGCGCACCACACCCGCAGCCGCACCGGGCGGCCCCGGTGGAAAGCCAGGATGCCGCTGGCCACCAGCAGCATGGGAGGCAGCAGCAGGTAGCCGTAGCCGATGAGGCCCTTCACCAGCCCGCAGAAAAAGTCGATGAAGATGGCCTGGATGTGGAAGTAGCCCAGCGCGGCAAAGATGGCCAGCAGCAGACACACCACGGCCCCCACCTCCCGCCGGACCGGGCGGGGGGCGGGCTTTTTACGGCTGGATGTGGTGCGGGAAGAGGAGGACCGGCTGGAAGAGGCGGTCCGCTTCCCTCCGGTGCTTTTCTTCTTTGCGGTGGCCATGGTATCAGATCCTTTCAGGGTCGGGTTTCCCGCCCCACGGGCGGGGATGCTGTTTACAGCATCACGGTTTTTACGATGCCGGCGATGAGGCTGCCAAGGCCCACCGCCCAGCAGTAGTAGGCGAACTTGCCGAACTTGCCCTTGTCGGACAGGCTCTTGACCAGACGGATGGCGAAATAGCCTACCACGGCGGCTACGGCCACGCCCACCAGATACATGGGCAGCTCGGCCATATCAAAGCCGCTGGTCGCCGCGTCCTTCAGCTCCAGGATATTGGCGCCCACAATGGCGGGCAGGGACATCAGGAAGGAGAAGCGGACAGCAAAGGCCCGGTCAAAGCCCCGCAGCATACCCACGGAGATGGTGGTACCGGAGCGGGACAGGCCGGGGATCACCGCCAGAGCCTGGCCGCAGCCCACGATGAGGGCGTCCACCACGGTGGCGTTCTTGGCGGTCTTGCGGCCATGGGCCAGCCGGTCGGAGAAGAACAGGATGCAGCCGGTGAACAGCAGAGCGATGGATACCATGATGGAGCTGGCAAACAGGGCGTTCACGGCGTCCTGGAGCAGCACCATGACGAAGAGGGGCAGGGTGGCGATGATAATGAGCATCACCATCCGCCGGGCGGGGGGCGGCGGGGTGCCTTTGTCCTTCCCCGCCAGGGCGGCGATGCCCAGGAAGAACTCCCGGATCATCTCCACCACGTCCTTCCAATAGACCACCAGCACCGAGATCAGGGTGCCGAAGTGGAGCATGACCGTAAACATCATGTACTTTTCTTCCATGTTCTCCATCCCGAAGAACTGCTGGAACAGGGCCAGGTGGCCGGAACTGGAGATGGGCAGGAACTCCGCCACGCCCTGGATGATCCCCATGAGGATGGCCAACAGATAGCTCAAAATGACTTCCTCCATTCACAATATTTGGGAACGGACGCCTGCCTGTATACAGGGCCGCTCCCGGCAAGGCGCCCTGGGCGTTGTGCTGCCTCAGGGCGGTTAGTTTTAATCATATCATATCCAGCGGCATTTTTCCATCCTTTTTCCCTCCGGCTGAAAAAATCCCGTGGACAGCCTGATTTCCACCTTTTCTGTCATTTGACAAAGTGTCTGGGATATGCCATACTGATTTCAATACCAAGCGGTTTATGGGCCGCCGGAATAGGAGATGAGCCCTATGTCCAGTCCCAAAGTCCACCGTTCCTCCCGCCTGCTGATCCTGGTTCTGGTCCTCTCGCTGCTGCTGGGTACGGCACATGACGGCCTACCTTATCTTTGAGGAGTTGGAGGCCGGCAACCTCACCCTGGACACCCTGGTGCCCATCAGCGCCGAAAACGCCCAAAAATCTCAGGATGCCAAGAACTATCCCGCCTCGGTGCCCCTGCCCGCCAGGTCCTCGGTGCCGGTGGACACCCTGCTCAAGCTGATCCTGGTCCCCTCGGCCAGCGCCAGCTGCATCGTCATGGCGGAGTATATCTCCGGCAGCGAGGAGGCCTTTGTCCAGCGGATGAACGAGACCGCCAGGGAACTGGGCATGACAGCGGAGTATGAAAACTCCCACGGCGCCCACGTCCACTACCTCACCGCCCGGTCCCAGGCCATTCTGGTCCGGGAATTCATCCAGCGCTACCCCCAGATTCTGGATTAGACCTCCCTCACCGGAGTCTCCTTCAACGGTAAGTGGTATCCCAACACCAACAAGCTGCTGCCCGGTCTGGACTACGCCTATGAAGGGGCGGACGGCTTCAAGACGGGTACTATCACCGCCGCGGGCTACTGCCTCAGCGCCACCGCCGTGAAGAACGGCAGGCGCATCATCAGCGTGGTGATGAAGTCCTCCAACGACAGAACCCGCCACACCGACAGCGCCGCCCTGCTGGACTACGGCTTTGCCCTGCTGGAGTACCAGTCCCCCTATGACGACGTGGCCTACCACTGGTGCCGGGAGGATGTTGCCGGTCTGAAGGAGCTGGGGGTGGAGCTCCACGCCCAAGAGGACGCCTTCCGTCCCGATGATCCGGTGACCCGGGCGGAGTTTACCGCCATGCTGTACACCGCTCTGGAGCAGAAAGAGGCCCTGCCCCAGGCCCCCGAGGGGCTGGAGGAGCCAGACTTTACCGACACGGCGGACAGCTGGGCCGCCGACTACATCCATCAGGCCGCCGCCCTGGGTCTGGTGAACGGCGCTGACGCCAATTCCTTTGCCCCCGACCGCCCCATCACCCGGCAGGAGATCATGACCATCCTGGACCGCTGCCTGGACCTGCCCGATGAAAACGGCCTGGGCTTTGCCGACGACGGCGACATTGCCTTCTGGGCCCTGGAGGCCGCCGCCCGCACCACCGCCGCCGGACTGTTCCAGGGCGGCAACGGCAACGCCCTGATGCCCCTGGCCACCTCCACCCGGGCCGAGGCCGCCGCTGTCCTCAGCCGGGTGGTGGAACTGCTGTAATAAGTAAGGAGAATGGGTATGATAAGACGTGCCGCCGCTCTGCTGTGCGCCCTGGCCCTGCTGGCCGGTCTGGCCGCCTGCGCCGCCCCGCAGCCGGAGCCTTCCCCCACGCCCTCCCCCTCTCCCACGCAGACCCCAGCGCCCACGCCGACCCCCGAGCCAACACCTACCCCCAGTGCAGAGCCCACCCCCTCCCCTTCCGTCCAGGCCTCCGGAACGCCGGAACCGGCCGCCACGGTCACCCCGCCGTCGGAGACCCCTCAGCCCGAACCTGAGGAAAGTCCGGCCTCCCCCTCCCCTGCCATTGTCGCCCGCAAACTGTCCGCCTCGGTACCGGCCTCCGACCCCTACGCCGGAGCGGCGGCGGTGCTCCCCGCCGGTACCTCCTTCTGCATCCTCAGCGAGCAGGGCAACTGGTGGAAGGTGTCCTCCGGCTACGGCACCGGCTGGGTGGACCATCGCCTGTGCATGATCAACCTGCCCGACGTGGTCCCTTCTATCGTATATGACGCCACCAATTCCTATGCCTCCCGGTATACCAGCTCGGGCAAGGATATCCCCGGCATCACCGGTCAGGCCCTCTACCAGGGCAAGGTGTACAACCCCCGCTTTGATGAGGAGCAGTTCCTCATGCCGGTGCTCTACGCCACCGCCAAAAAGATCTGCACCGCCCAGCAGAAGGCCCTGGCCCAGGGCAACAGTCTGAAGCTGTATGAGGCTTACCGGCCTTATGCCGCCCAGCGGGCGGTGGTCAAGGCCCTGACCGCTCTGGCGGAGAAGGACCCGGAGGTGAAGGCGGGCATCACCACAAAGCCCTGGTCCATGACCTACTTCATCAACACCGGCTATTCCAACCACCAGAAGGGTTTTGCGGTAGATGTCAGTTTGGTGAAGGTATTCCGCACCGAGACCCGCTCCACCGGCGGTCGCTCCTATCTGGTGCCGGTGGACTACCAGGAATATGAGATGCCCACCCCCATCCATGAGCTGAGTATGGCGGCGGCCTCCACCACCGGTCCCGGGGAGACCACCCTGGCCTCCACCATGAACGACCCGGCCATCGCCCTGCGGGACTACTTCCGCAAGGCGGGCATGACCCCCCTGGAGTCGGAGTGGTGGCACTTCAACGACTACGCCGCCCGTACTCTGGCGGGAGGACGCACCTCTACCGGCGGCTTTGAGGTCACCCGCTGCCGCAGCGCCGCCCCCGGATAACGCAAAAAGAGAGCCCGGATCAAATTGATCCGGGCTCCCTTTTTTAGACTCATATTGCTGTTTACTGAGCTTCGTAAACCGCCTTCATGCCCTTATAGGTCATATAGCAGTCCAGCTTGGACACGGTCTCGAAGGGGGCGTGCATAGACAGAACAGGCACGCCTGCGTCGATGGTGTCGATATCACGCTCGGCCATATAGCAGGCCACGGTGCCGCCGCCGCCGGCATCCACCTTGCCCAGCTCGGCCATCTGCCACACCACACCGGCGGCGTCCAGCACCCGGCGGGTGTAGGCCACCAGCTCGGCAGAGGCGTCGGAGGCGCCGGACTTGCCCCGGGCGCCGGTGTACTTGCACAGGCCCATACCGTAGTTGACCTTGGCGCTGTTGCGCTTCTCATACACGTCGGCAAAGTTGGGGTCGAAGGCGGCGGTCACGTCGGCGGACAGGCAGAAGGACTTCTCATAGCAGGCCTTCAGAGTCACCCGCTGGGCGTCGCACAGATCGCTCATGAAGGTATCAAAGGCGGCGGACCGCATACCGGACACGCCTTCGGAGCCGATCTCCTCCTTGTCGGCCAGCATACACACAGCGGTGCGGGCGGGGGTGCCCAGGGTAAACAGGGCGGCCAGGGCGGCGAAGCCGCACACCCGGTCGTCGTGGCCGTAGGCGCCGATGAGGGAGCGGTCAAAGCCGATGTCCATGGCCTTGAAGGCGGGCACGGCGGACAGCTCGGCGGAAATGAAGTCCTCCTCCACGATGCCGTACTTCTGGTTGAGCAGGTCCAGGATGGCCAGCTTCACCCGGTCGCTCCCCTCATCGCCGGCAAAGGGACGGCTGCCGATGAGCAGGTTCAGGCTCTCACCGGGAATGGCCTCGCCCAGGGGCTTCTTGGACTGCTCCACGCCCAGGTGGGGCAGCAGGTCGTCGATGGTGAAGCGGGGCTCCCCCTCCCCGGCGCCGATGGACACTTTCACGGTGGAGCCGTCCTTCAGGGCGATGACGCCGTGGAGTTCCAGCGGGATGGTAACCCACTGGTACTTGCGGATGCCGCCGTAGTAGTGGGTCTTGAGGAAGGCCAGCTCGGCGTCCTCATAGAGGGGATTGGGCTTCAGGTCCAGACGGGGGGAATCGATGTGGGCAGCGCCGATGTTGACGCCCTCGCTGAGGGGCTTGCTGCCGATGACGGCCAGCATCACCGCCTTGCCCCGGTTCACCCGGTACAGCTTGTCGCCGGGATTGAGGGCCATGCCCCGGACAAAGGGCTTGAAGCCGTGGTACTCGGCCAGGCGGACCGTCTCGTCCACGCACTCCCGCTCGGTCTTACCGGCGTCCAGGAACTTCTTGTAATCCTCACAATATGCGTTCAGATCCGCCTCCTCCGCGGGATTCAGGCGGTCATAGCCATTCTTGGGCTGATAGAGCAGGGCTTCCCGCCGCAGCTCACCGGGGGTCTTTTGTTTCTCTTCCATGTGAGAGTCCTCCTTTATGATAAACGTTATGGGATCAGCGTCTGAAACAGAGCCAGGGCCTTTTGGGCGAATTCCTCCGCCGTGCCCTGATTCTCCAGGATGTGGGTGCAGTGGGCCCGGAAAAAGCCGTCCCCCTGCTGGGCGTCCACCCGCTTGCGGGCGTAGTCCTCCGAAATGCCCTCCCGGGCCATGATGCGGCGGATGCGCTCCTCCCGGGGGGCCAGGATACCCACCACCGCGTCGCAGGTCTCCCCCACGCCGCTCTCGATGAGGGCGATGGCGTCGATGGCCACAGCACTCCGTCCTTCCGCCTCCGCCTGGGTTGCTTGCCGGTCGATCTCCTGGATGATAAACCGATGGGTAATGGCGTTCAGGTCGGCCAGGGCCTGGGGATTTGCAAAGACCACGCTCCCCAGGGCCTTCCGGTCCACCTGCGCCGTCCCGTCCAGGATGGCGGGACCGAAGCGGGCCGTCAGGGCTTCCCTCATAGGGGCGCTGTGGGCCAGCAGATCATGATACACCTGATCGGCGTCGATGATGTGGGCCCCCAGAGCGGTCAATACGTTGAGGGCTGTGGTCTTGCCCGCCCCGGTGGGGCCGGTGATGCCGATGCGTTTCATGTCCTTCGCCTCCGGATGTTAGTATACCACATGATACAAGGGGTGTGTGAGCGATTTGTAAATTGTGGCGGACTGTTGTTTAGTATACCACAAATGCCGTGTGATTGGAAAACGATTTTTTCCAGAACCGAAGAATCGGGACGGCGAATGTTCATTCGCCGTCCCGATTTTACCGTTATTCATGCCCCGACCAGCCGTGGCGGTGGCCGTGTCCGTTCCCCGCCGGGGTACTCTCCACGGCAGTTCCCTGCTCCAGCGACCAGATCCAGTCCCGGATCTCCCGCATGGTCAGTCCCGCCACATCTTCCGCCGTCACGGTTGGGTCCAGGGCCTGGAGTTCCAGAAACGCCTGGTACTTGCCCAGGGACAGCCCGGCGTGGTGGGCCTCCTCCAGCGTTTCCGCGTCCCCGTGATGGCACTGGACATTCTCCTGCCCGGCGGTACAGGCCTCCGCCCCCGCCAGCAGCCGGCTGCACTGGGCCTCGTCCTCCCCCGCCACGGTGATGGACAGCAGCTCACCCGCCGCCAGCCGGTCTGCAATGCTCTGACTGGCCACCAGCCGCTCCAGGGCCTCCTGGTAGTCCAGCAGGTTCAGCTCCAGACTGTCGGCCAGCTCCTGCCCGTCCTCGTTCCAGGCCCGGACGGACACCACCTTGGAAAAAGCTGCGGAGCAGGTCCTTGCAGGCGTTGAGGGTCACCCGGATAAACCAGGCCTTCTCATGCTCGCCGCTCTCAAAGGGCTTGTCATGGAGCAGATACTTTAAAAACACCGTCTGGAAGATGTCCTGGGTGTCCGCCTCGTTTTTCAGATGGATCATGCACAGCCGCCGGACAGTATCTCCATACCGCTCCACGGCCTGGTTGGTCTCCTCTTCGCTCCGCATGGAACACCCTCACCTCCCCTCCGGCTCAGCCGGATCTGTTACCAGCCGTGGTGGCCGCCGCCGTGGCAGCCATACCCGCCGTACCCGCCGCCAGACCGGCAGTTTGTGCCCTGGTAGTCGCACACCCCGTCGCCGTTGGCGTCCACAAACCGGCAGTAGCTCCCTCGGTTGTCACAGACACCGTCGCCGTTGGCGTCCACATAGTACCGTCCTCCGGCAGCAAAGGCGGTGGTCAGCCCTACTGTCAGCACCAGGGCGGTAACAGCGGTACCCATCAGGATCTTTTTCATGGTGATTCCTCCTTGTTTCATTTGGTTTCACCCTGAATACGAACCAGCGGACTCAATCCTTTCAAACAATTTGAAAAAAGGATGGCCGTGGGTCACGGCCATCCCTTTAATCGGGCCCGTCGGCCCGGACGATATGGAACCCGGCAGCCTTGTTGAGCCGGTTGGCCACCGCCAGACCGATGCCGGTGGCGTCGGGGCACTGGGCCCAGATGTGGGTCACGTCGGTGCCGTCAAACCACCGCAAAGCGTCGAACACCCGCCGGGCCTGCTCGGGCACGTCGGTGCTGGGACCCAGCTGCTCCAGGGGGTGGCCCTCAAACAAGCTGGTATACTCATCAAAGCAGATCACCCCGTCGCCGGGGGCCATATGGGTCTGGATGTACCGGGCCGCCGTCTCCGGCGCGCCCTGAACCACCGTCACCGGCGCCTTGGGGGCGTAATGGCGGTACTTCATGCCGGGGGCCTTGGGCTGCTCCCCCGCCCCCATGAGCCGGGTCACCGCCGGGTCCACCGCCACCTCGCCCAGCACGCTCTCCAGCTGCTCCAGGGTGATGCCGCCGGGACGCAGCAGCCGGGGGGGCTGCTCGGTCAGGTCGATGATGGTGGACTCCACCCCCACGGAACAGGGGCCGCCGTCCACGATGCCGTCGATCTTGCCGTCCATATCCTCCAGCATATCCGCCATATTAGTAGGGCTGGGCCGTCCGGAGGTGTTGCCCGACGGGGCGGCCACCGGCAGGTCGGCGGCGGCGATGATGGCCCGGCACACCGGATGGGCCGGGCAGCGCATCCCCACCGTGTCCAGCCCGGCGGTAACAGCGGCGGGCACGATGGACTTGTGCTTTAAAATCATGGTCAAGGGCCCCGGCCAGAACCGGCGGGCCAGGGCGTAGGCCGCCTGGGGGATGTCCTCACAGTACCGCTCCAGCCAGTCGGCGTTGGGAATATGGAGGATCAGGGGGTTGTCCTGGGGGCGGCCCTTGGCCGCAAAGATATGGGCTACCGCCTCGCTGTTCAGGCCGTTGGCCCCCAGGCCGTAAACCGTCTCGGTGGGGATGCCCAGCAGGCCGCCCCGGCGGAGGATGTCCGCCGCCTGGCCGATCTGCTTGTCATTCAAACGCAGGGTGTGCATCCTTCCTCACCGCTTTCTCAAAACCGATGGCGGCGGCGACGGCGGCGGTCCCTCTGTACCACCGTCAGGATACCTGCCGCCAGCAGAGCGGCGCCGGACAGGATGTGCAGGATGCCAATGGCCTTTTTCATACCCAAGTCTCCTTTGTTATTCGTAGATGCCCACCGGCGTACCCGCCAGCTCAATGGTGGTGTCGGGGGCGAATTTGGCCTTTTGGAGATAGCCCTTCACGGTGAGGATGCCGTATTTGGGGTTCACCTTCTCGTCCTCCAGCTCCAGCTCCAGATAGTTGGACCCCGAGCCGGTGAGCCAGCCGTCGTCCTCCAGCAGGCCCGCCAGATCGTCCCGTACCAGATCCAGGGTCAGCCCCTCCGGCAGGGTGTTGAAGTGGATAATCAGTTCCATGGTCAGTGCTCCTTTTCTAGGATTCCGGGATACCTCCCGTTTATTCCTCCTGGCTGTGTCTCAGCTTTTCCGCCTGATCCGCCGTAATCAGCCCGTCGATGATCTCGTCCAGGTCGCCGTTCATCACGTTTTCCAGCTTGTACAGAGTCAGGCCGATGCGGTGGTCGGTGAGCCGGCCCTGGGGGAAGTTGTAGGTGCGGATACGCTCGTTGCGCATTCCGGTGCCCACCTGGCTGCGGCGCTCGTCGGTGAGGGCCTGCTCCTGCTCCCTCACCTTCTCCTCGTACAGCCGGGCGCGCAGGATCTGCATGGCCTTGTCCCGGTTCTGGAACTGGCTGCGCTCCTGCTGGCACTCCACCACCGTGCCGGTGGGCTTGTGGATGAGCCGCACGGCGGAGGAGGTCTTGTTGACGTGCTGGCCACCCGCGCCGGAGGAGCGAAACACCTGCATTTCAATGTCGGCGGGGTTGAGCTCAAAGTCCACCTCGTCTACCTCGGGCAACACCGCCACCGTGGCGGTGGAGGTGTGGATACGCCCGCCGGACTCGGTCTCGGGCACCCGCTGGACCCGGTGGACCCCGCTTTCAAACTTGAGGCGGGAGTAGGCCCCGTCTCCCTCAATGGTAAAGCAGATTTCCTTCACGCCGCCCAGTTCGGTCTCGTTGACCGAGTCCACCTCCACCTTCCAGCGGCGGGCGTCGGCGTACATGGAGTACATCCGGAACAAAGAGTGGGCAAACAGGGCCGCTTCCTCCCCGCCCACGCCTGCCCGGATCTCCACGATGACGTTTTTGTCGTCGTTGGGGTCCCGGGGCAGCAGCAGGATACGGATCTCGTCCTCCAGCCGGGCAATGTCCTCCTTGGCCTGCTGATACTCCTCCTTGGCCATCTCCCCCAGCTCCGGGTCGGACAACAGAGCCTCGGCGTCGGCCAGGTCCTGTTGGCGGCGGGTATAGGTCCGCCAGGCGGTGACCACCGGCTCCAGCTCCCGCTGCTCCTTGTTGAGTTTGGCCACCAGGGCCGGGTCGTTGTAGGTCTCCCCCGCCCCCAGCTGGGCCTCGATACTGGCAAAGCGCAGGTCCAGGGCGCTCAGTTTTTGCTGCATATCCAAATTATATCACCTGTCAAAGAGATAAGACTTGACCAGAGCCAACGGCTCCCGGATGTACATTTTCAGCCGGGAGGGGATGTGGGAGCTGGGGGCCGCCAGAGTGGACAGGGTGTACTCCCCCTCCCATGCTCTGTCCCACAGCATCCGCACCCGGGCCAGATGGAAACCGTTGGACACCACCAGCATCTCGCTGGTGTCCACCCCCTCCGCCTGGAGCAGTTCCTGGGTGAAGCAGATATTCTCCCAGGTGTTGTGGGACTGGTCCTCCATCAGGATCTGGCCGCCGTCCACACCGTGGGCCGTCAGGTAGTCGTACATACACTGGGCCTCGCTCTGGTGCTCGTCATCCCCCTGGCCGCCGGAGACCACGATGGTCAGGTCCGGGTGGTCCTCCAGATAATCCAGCGCCTTGTCCAGCCGGTCCTGAAGCAGAATGGACGGTCCCCAGGACTCCACCTTGCAGCCCAGGATTACCATGACCTGGGGCTGGCCCACAATGTGGTCCCGGGCCCCCGTCAGCACCACGCCCAGCAGCACCGCAAAACTCAGCAGCGCGGCCAGCACCGCCGCCAGCAGGGCCAGCAGCCACACCGGCTTTTTGCGCCCGCCGTAGGGCCGGTAATACTGCTTCTTCCTCATCCCCTGGCCTCCTCCAGCTCTGCCGCCAGGGTCTCCCACTTGGTATAGAGGGCTGCGATCTCGTCCTCCAGCGCCTTCTGCTCCTCGTACACCTTCTGGAGCTCCAGGTAATTGGAGGCCACCTCCTCGGCTTTCAGGGACAGCTCATACTGCCGCTCCTCCGCCTTGGCCACCGCACGCTCCGCCGCGGCCACCTGCTTCTCCAGCTCCTTGGTGCCGCCGGGACGCTTGGGCTTCTCCTTCTTAGGCTTCTCCGGCTCCGCCTTCACCGGGACGGCAGCCTGGTTTTTGGCCCGCTCCCGGGCGGCCCGGAACTCCTCAAAGGTGCCCCGGAAGTCGGTGATGTGCCCGTCCTCCAGCATCCAGATCCGGGTGGCAAACTGCTTGATAAAGTAGCGGTCATGGGACACGAAGAGCAGGTTGCCCTCGTACTCCGCCACCGCCTCCTCGATCCACTCCCGGCTGGCGATGTCCAGGTGGTTGGTGGGCTCGTCCAGAATAAGCAGGTTGATCTGCTCGTCCATCAGCATACACAGCCGCAGGCGGCTCTGCTCGCCGCCGGACAGGGCGGACACCGGCTTGAACACGTCCTCTCCCCGGAAGTTGAAGGCGGCCAGCCGGTTGCGGGCGGTCTGGGTGGAGCAGTCCTGATCGTAGATCATGGTATCCACCAGGTTGCGCTCCGGGTGGGAGAAATGGATGATCTGGGGCAGGTATCCCACCTTTACAGTGGGCCCCATCTTTAGCTTTCCGCTATCCGGCTCCTCCTCCCCCAGCAGAATTTTCAGCAGGGTGGATTTTCCGGTGCCGTTGTCCCCCAGCAGGGCGATGCGCTCGCCCCCCACCACCTCCAGATTGACGTGGTCGAAGAGGGTGCGCCCGTCAAAGGACTTTTTCAGCTCCTTGATGGTCAAAACCTCGTCACCCCGGAACTCCCGCTCCCCGAACTTCATATCCAGGCGGCGCTCCCTGGTGGGTTTATCGGTGGTGCGCAGGCGCTCGATCCGCTTCTCCATGGACTGGGCCCGCTTGAAGGTCTTGTCGTTGCCCGAGTAGGCCCACACCCGCAGCTGCTGGGCGGCCTTCTCCAGCTGCTCGATCTTGGCCTGCTCCTTCTCGTACTGCTTCAGCTTCTCCTGGTAGCGGTGCTCCTTCTCCACCACATAGAAGGAGTAGTTGCCCTCGTAGAACTCCGCCTTGCCCTCCTGGATCTCGATGATCCGTTTCACCACCCGGTCCAGGAACCAGCGGTCATGGGAGATGGCAAGGACGGTGCCTTTATAGCGGTCCAGATATTCCTCCAGCCACTCGGTGGCCCGCAGGTCCAGGTGGTTGGTGGGCTCGTCCAGCAGCAGGATGTCGGTATCCTCCAGAATGAGCCGGGCCAGGTTGACCCGGGTCTTTTCCCCGCCGGACAGAGAGGAAAAGAGCTGGCCTCTCATGTCCTGAGAGATTTCCAGGCCGTTGCACACCTTGTTCAGGGGGGTGCTGGTATCGTAGCCGCCCCCCGCCTCATAGGCGGCGGTGAGGGCGTCGTACCGCCGCAGCAGAGCCGGGTCGCTGTCCCGGCCCATGCGCTCGGTCAGCTCCGCCATCTCCCGCTCCATAGCCTGGAGCCGCCCAAAGGCGGTCTGGAGCACGTCCTCCACTGTGTACTCCGGGGGATAGACGGGAATCTGGGAGATCAGTCCCACCCCTTTGCCGGGGGCGATGTGGACCTCGCCGTCGTCCCAGTCCAGCTCGCCGGTGAGAATCTTGAACAGGGTGGTCTTGCCGGCGCCGTTTTTGCCCAGCAGGCCCACCCGCTCCCCCTGGTCGATCTGGAAGGTGAGGCCGTCCAATATTTTTTTGCCTACCTCGAACTCCTTGGACAGGTTCGAGACGGAGATATCGATCATTGCTTGCCTCCAAATGGTGTGTGTGATACAATCTTTAGGAACAAAACGCCCCGGTTTTCCGGAGCCGCATCACAAGGAGGAGTTCTCTATGGACGCGATCCGTTGGGAAGGAAATACCCTTTACTTACTTGACCAGACAAAGCTTCCGGTGGAGGAAACCTGGGTTCCCTACACCGATTACCGCCCGGTGGCAGACGCCATCCGCGCCATGGTGGTGCGGGGAGCCCCCGCCATCGGCGTCACCGCCGCCTACGCCTACTGTCTGGCCGCTCTGGCCGGGGAGAACCTGACCGAGGCCAAGGCCGTCCTGGCCGCCAGCCGTCCCACGGCGGTCAATCTCTTCTGGGCCCTGGACCGGATGGACAAAAAGGCCCAAGCCTGCGGCGGCAATCCGGAAACCCTCATTGCTGAAGCCGTGACCATCCATCAGGAGGATGTGGCTATGTGTAAGGCTATGGGCCTTTACGGCGCTTCTGTGGTGCCCGATCACGCCCACATCCTCACCCACTGCAACGCCGGGGCCCTGGCCACCGGCGGCTACGGCACCGCCCTGGGGGTCATTCGGGCTGCCCATGAGCAGGGTAAAGTGGATATGGTTTACGCTGATGAGACCCGCCCCCTGCTCCAGGGCGCCCGGCTCACCGCCTACGAACTGGTAACCGACCACATTCCCGCCACCCTCATCGCCGACAATATGGCCGCCAGCCTGATGGCCAAGGGCAAGATCGACATGGTGGTGGTGGGCTGCGACCGGATGGCGGCCAACGGAGATTTCGCCAACAAGATCGGCACCTATTCGGTGGCGGTCAACGCCCACCATCACGGGGTACCCTTCTATGTGGCCCTCCCCTGCTCCACCATCGATCTCACCATTCCTGACGGCTCTGGTATCCCCATTGAGGAGCGGGACAAGAACGAGGTGCGCACCCTGTACGGGGTCCAGACCGCCCCGGCCACGGTGGAGGTATACAACCCCGCCTTCGACGTGACCCCCCACAGTCTGGTTACGGGCATCATCACCGAGAAGGGTGTCATCTATCCGCCCTTCAAGGAGAATCTGCAAAAGCTGTTTGGATAAGCGCGGGCCAAGCGGGCCGCCGGACAACTGTCCGGCGGTCTCTTTTTATGCGTCTTTGGTGATGGTCAGCAGGTACTCCACTAGCTCCTCCAGGGCCATGCCCCGGGATGCCTTCACCAGGATGGTGGCGTGGGGACGCACCACACTGTCCAGCACCGGCTTGGCCTGGGCCTTGTCGGCGCAGTGCCAGCACACCGGCACCCCCGCCGCCTTGGCGGCGTCGTAGATGTGCTTGGACAGCTCGCCCACCGCCACCAGGCAGTCAATGCCTGCCTTGGCCAGGTACTCGCCGATACCGGCATGGAGGGCGGGAGCCAGGGGGCCCAACTCAAACATATCGCCCAGTACCGCCACCTTGTACTCCCCCTTGGCATTGGAGAGCACCTCCACCGCCGCCCGCATGGACTGGGGATTGGCGTTGTAGGTGTCGTTGAGGATGGTAATATCATCGTCCCGGGTGAGAATGTTCATCCGCATCTTGGTGGGGGCAAAGTGAAGCACCCCGTCGGCGATCTCCTTATCTGTCAAGCCAAACTGCTTGCCAACTGCTGCCGCCATTAGGGTCGGATAGATCATGTGGTCCCCCAGGGCGGGGATCTCCACCGGGAACTGACCGTCAGGAGCTTCCACCTTACAGGTAATCCGGCTTCTGCCGTCGCTGGACAGGTCCACCGCCCGGTAGTCCAGGCCCTCCCCGGAGCCCACCCGGATAAAGGGGTGATCCAGCTTGCCGGGCAGGGTGTTCAGCAGGGGGTCGTCGCCGTTGATGACGGCGGGGGCGTGGGCCTTGGCGTAGTGGAAGATCTCGCTCTTGGCCTCCAGGATCTTCTCCCGGGAGCCGAAGTGCTCGATGTGGGAATCGCCGATGTTGGTCATGAGGATCATGTCCGGCTCCACGATGGCGGAGAGGTAGTCGATCTCCCCGGCGTGGTTCATGCCCAGCTCCAGCACGGCGATCTGGTGCTCCGGCTTGAGCCGCAGCAGGGTCATGGGCACCCCGATGTCGTTGTTCAGGTTGCCCTCGGTCTTGAGGACGTTATACTTCTCCCCCAGCACCGCCGCCACCATGTCCTTGGTGGTGGTCTTACCCACCGAGCCGGTGATGGCCACCACAGGAATGGGGAACTTCTGCTTGTAATACTTGGCCAGATCCCGGAGGGCCCGGTGGGTGGATTTCACCTTAATATAGAACTTGCCGGGCAGGTAGCTGTCCCGCTCCCGCTGGGTGAAGCACCCGGCGGCGCCCCCCTCCAGGGCGGCGTTGATGTAGGCATGACCGTCAAAGCGCTCTCCCACCAGGGGGATGAACAGAGAACCGGGATGGATGGTACGGCTGTCGGTCTCCACCCGGCTCACCGCCCGGTTCAGATCTCCGAACTCACCCAGCAGGCTGCCGCCTACCGCTTCCATGATCTCTCGTATGGTCATCGGCTCCATGTTGTTGTCTCCTTCAATCTCTCTCATTCCGGATGCCGGTTTACCGGCCCTGTTTTCTGGCCTCCAGGGAGGCCTCCACAATACGCTGGCACAGGCTGTTGTAATCGATGCCCACCGCGGCGGCCTCCTGGGGCAGCAGGCTGGTGGGGGTCATGCCGGGCAGGGTGTTGATCTCCAAGAACCAGGGCTGGCCGTCGCTGGTGACGATGAAGTCGGCCCGGGAATAGACGGACAGGCCCAGGGTCTCATACACCCGCAGGGCGGCGGCGCGGAGCTTCTCCTCACAATCCGCCGGGATCTCAGAGGGGCACACCTCCAGAGCCGCGCCGGGCTGATACTTGTTGGCGTAGTCGTAGAAGCCCTCCTTGGGGATGATCTCGATGGAGGGCAGAGCCTTGCCGTCCAGGATGCCCACCTGGATCTCCCTGCCCTTTACATACTCCTCCAGCACGGTACGGCCTCCCAGGCTCAGACCGTCGGTAAGGGCTTTCCGCAGTTCGTCGGCGGTATAGGCGATGGACACGCCGATGGAGGACCCGCTGGCCACCGGCTTCACCACCAGAGGCAGCCGGGCGGTCTTGACCAGGCCCTCGATGTCCTCCGCCTTGTACTCCACCGTTTTCCAGCCGGGAGTATTCACCACGTCGGCCACCATCCGCTTGGTCAGGTCCTTATCCATGGCGATGGCGCTGGACAGGTAGCCGGCTCCGGTGTAGGGAATGCCCATCAGGTCAAAGGCGGCCTGGACCTTGCCGTCCTCGCCGCAGGTGCCGTGGAGGGCCAGGAACACCAGGTCGGCCATGGCGCACAGCTCCAGCACGCCGGGCCCAAACACGCTTTTGCTGTCACCGGGACGGCTGGCACGGATCTGCGCCAGATCGGGGGCCTCCCGGCTGATCTTTTTAAAGGACTCGGGCACCGGCGCATCAAAGAAAGACTCGTCTGCCCGGCCCCCCTCCAGGCCGAAAAACATATCGATGAGTCCCGCCCGATGGCCCAGAGCCCGCAGGGCCTCGGTCACCATGGTGCCGGTGGAAAGGGACACGTTCCGCTCCGGGGACAGGCCCCCGGCCAAAACTACGATCTTCATAATACACCTCAGTTGCCAGTTTGATACTATATGATACGCGCTAATGGTATATTATAGCACGCTTTACCGCTATACTCAACTCCCTTTCCGCCTTCTGTGCATGAAATCTTTCTTTTTCTCCGTCCCTTGACATCCCTCCGCCATTCTGTTACATTGAATCTGGAATTTCCTCTCCTGGAGGCACACAACCATGCTGTACCGGTCCGATCCCACCTGAATGTGCATCTGACAATCAGGCGCTGGGTGCCAGCGTCTTGTTTTGATGCCCAACTACAGGAAGGATCGGATTTTTTCATGAGACGTAATATCAGGTATATGTACGCCATCGCCCTCTTGCAGGGCATGGTCTTTTACGGCCCTGTGGCCACCCTCTATCGGGAGGCCCAGGGGGTATCCATCGCCCAGATCACCCTGATCGAGAGTATCTCCCTGGCGCTGTGCATCCTGCTGGAGGTGCCCTGGGGGGTGCTGGCCGACAAGCTGGGCTATAAGCGCACCATGATCGGGTGCTGTCTGCTCTATTTCCTCTCCAAAATCGTGTTCTGGCAGGCCGACGGCTTTGGCGGCTTTTTGCTGGAGCGGGTGATGCTCAGTGTGGTGATAGCCGGGATGTCCGGGGTGGATACCAGCATCCTCTATCTCTCCTGCGGAAAAGAGGACAGTCAGCAGGTCTTTGGGTGGTACAACACCCTCCAGACCGCCGGGCTGCTCATCGCCGCCCTCACCTTCTCCCTGTTCATCGGGGACAACTACGCCCTCGCGGGAGGGCTCACCGTCCTCAGCTACGGCGCCGCCGCCCTGTGCGCCCTGGGCCTGACCGAAGTAAAGGCCCCCGCCCCCTTCTCGGTCCGTCAGGCCATGGACGTCCTGCGCCAGACCCTGACCAACCGGCGGCTGCTCCTCTTTCTGCTTTCCGCAGCCCTGCTGACCGAGGCCCATCAGACCATCACCACCTTTTTCAATCAGCTGCAATATGCCCGCTGGGGCCTGTCCAGCGCCGCCATCGGCATCTTGTATATCGCCGCCGTGCTGCTGGGCCTGTCGGGGGTATGGTCCGCCCGTCTGACCAACAAAACCGGCCCTCTGTGGGGGGGCGTACTTCTCTGCTCCGCCGCCGTACTGGCCTGTACCGCCCTGGCCCTCAGTACCGGAGCGGTATCCTCCGTATGCGCCATTCTGGCCCTGCGCCTGTCCAACACCCTGTTCCAGCCCTTCCAGATGGAGCTGCAAAACAGGCAGGTCGTCACAGAACACCGGGCCACCGCCCTGAGCATCCACGCCATGGTCATAGACGGGGTCGGTGTGTGTACCAACCTGGCGTTTGGGGCTCTGGCGGAGGTCGATCTGACCTGCGCCTTCTGGTTCGGCGGCGGGATCTGCCTCACCGGACTGGTCCTCTTTTTGATCTGGTACAAGCTGCGCCCCCGGGCATAAAAGGAAACGGCCGCCGATGGCGGCCGTTTTCCTTTAAAACCAGCCGGTGTCCCGGCTGTCCAGCAGATCCAGGGCGGCGCACAGCAGCTGGGCCGCCTCCCCCCGGGTGAGCGTATCGGTGAGGCCGGCCTCCGCCGGCAGCACCCCGCAGGTGGACAGGTTGGCCGCCGACTGGGCCGCCCAGGCGGGAGCGTCGGCGGCAAAGGTCTGAGCGTCCACGTCGGTGACGGACAGCGCCCGGTCCAGCAGTACCGCCGCCTCGGCGGTGGTGATGGAGTCATCGGCCCGGAACACCACCCGTCCCTCGTCGTCGGTGGTCCCCTGGACCAGACCGCACTTCAGGGCGGAGGACACATAGGGCTTGGCCCAGGTGGGAATGCTCTCATCGTCGGCAAAGCCGGTGCGGGACACCCCATCCAGAGACGCCACCCCGGCGGCATTCATGGCCATGGCCACAAATTCGCTGCGGGTGACGGCAACGTCAGGCTGGAAGAAGTATTCCCCTCCCATGCACTCCCCCACAAAGATCCCCTCCTCCGCCAGGCGGATGGCCGCCTTGTGGGCCGGGTGGCCGGAGAGGTCGGCGTAGGTCACCTTGGTGTCCGGCTTTTCGATCTTCACCTTGACGGTGGCCGGATCGGAGGCGTTGCCCACCGTGTCCATGGCGATATAGGTGAAGGAGTCCTTGCCGGTCTTGTTCTCATAGGGCGTGTACACAAACTGACCGTCCTCCCCGATGGTCACCGCTCCCCGGGCGGGCTTTTTCACCAGCCGGTAGGTCAGCAGGTCGCCCTCCGGGTCCACGGCGGAAAAGCGGTCGGTAACGGCCACATTTTTATAGGTGGACAGCTCCAGGTTCTCCGCCACCGGGGCCCCGTTGGCCTCGGTCAGCAGATGGAGCTCCACTCCGGCCTCCTGCCCCGGCTCACCATCGGCAAAGAGGGGCTGGAAGGTAAAGCTGGTCTCCAGGGCAGTGGGAGTGACCGAGGGGGTGAAGCGCAGGCCGTCCACGGCGGTCATGGCGATCACGTCCCCCGCCCCCACCATCTGGCCGCCCACGGTAAGCACCCCTTCTTCAGGCAGGCGGGTGATCACGATGGCGTCCAGGGCGCCCTCCCCCTCCACCACAAAGTCCGAGGACTGGAAGGCGATGGTCTCGGTGGCCATGCCGTTCTTCACCACGTCCAGCACCGTGGGGCTGGTCTCCTCCTGGTCCAGAAAGAGGGCCGAGGCGGGCAGAGCGGCGGTGAGCAGGGCGGCCGCCAGCGCCGCGGCCGTCAGGATACGGGTTTTCACGGGTGTAACCTCCTTTTCTTCAATGGCTCTAGTCTTTACCGGCAGGGGAAAAATATGCGTCTCCCACCAGCCCGGACCGGGGCGAAAAAAAGAAAAGAATTCCCCCGTTTCCCCTTGACAAACGGAGGAAAATCATGTATCATCACCTCTGTTGTAAAGCTTTGAAACTTTACTTCCTTTACAGAACGACTTGCTGAAGGAGGGTGTACCATGAAGAACCAGGCCTACCGCATGGCTCTGCTCTATGATTTTTATGGAGATATGCTCACCGACCGACAGAAGGAATTCTACGACCTCTACTACAATGAGGACCTCTCTCTGGCCGAGATCGCCGAGAACTACGGCATCACCCGCCAGGGCGTCCGGGACGTGATCGTCCGGGCCGAGGCCATCCTCACCGAGCTGGAGGACAAGACCGGCATCATCAAGCGCTTCCACAAGATGCAGCAGCAGTTCCTGGAGGTGGAAGAGGCGGTGAACGCCATCGCCCAGCGCAACGACCAGCGCTGGCAGGACGACGAGGTTGAGATCCAGTGCAACCGCATCCGCGGCGTGCTGGATCAGCTGAAACAGGAGTGACCCCATGGCATTTGAAGGACTGACCGAAAAGCTGTCCGCCGCCTTCAAGCGGCTGCGGGGCAAGGGCCGTCTCACCGAGGCCGACGTGAAGGAGGCCATGAAGGAGATCCGGATGGCCCTGCTGGAGGCCGACGTAAACTTCAAGGTGGTCAAACAGTTTGTGGCCTCTGTCACCGAGCGGGCCGTCGGCTCCGACGTACTGGAGAGCCTCACCCCCGCCCAGATGATCGTCAAGATCGTCAACGAAGAGCTGACCAACCTGATGGGCGGCGAGAGTACCAAGCTGACCATCTCCCCCAAGCCCCCCACGGTTGTCATGCTGTGCGGCCTCAACGGCGCCGGCAAGACCACCAACGGCGCCAAGCTGGCGGGCTTTTTGAAGAAACAGGGCAAGCGGCCCCTTCTGGTGGCCTGCGACACCTTCCGCCCCGCCGCCATCACTCAGCTGGAGGTTGTGGGCTCCCAGGTGGACGTGCCTGTGTTCCAGATGGGCCAGATCGACCCCATCGACATCGCCAAGGCGGGCATTGAGCACGCCAAGAAGCACGGCAACGACATCGTATTCATCGATACCGCCGGCCGTCTCCACGTGGACGAGGAGCTGATGGAACAGCTCAAGGACATGAAGGCGGCCATTGATCCCACTGAGATCCTGCTCATCGTGGACGCCATGATCGGTCAGGACGCGGTGAACGCCGCCAAGGCCTTTGACGAGGCTCTGGACATCACCGGTGTCATGCTCACCAAGTTGGACGGCGACGCCCGAGGCGGCGCGGCCCTCTCCATCAAGGCGGTCACCGGCAAGCCCATCAAGTTCGTGGGCCAGGGCGAAAAGCTGGACCAGGTGGACATCTTCTACCCCGACCGGATGGCCTCCCGTATCTTGGGCATGGGCGACGTGCTCTCCCTCATTGAGAAGGCCCAGCAGACCTTTGACGCCAAGAAGGCCGCCGAGCTGGAGCAGAAGCTGCGGAAAAACCGCTTCACCCTCTCAGACTTCTACGATCAGCTGGTGCAGATCAAGAGCATGGGCTCCCTGTCCGACATCGCCGGGATGCTCCCCGGCGTCAACGCCAAGGCCCTGGAGGGCGCCAACGTGGACGAGAAGTCCCTGGCCCGCACCGAAGCCATCATCCTGTCCATGACCCCTGCCGAGCGGGAGGACCCCTCCCTGCTGAACAACAGCCGGAAAAAGCGCATCGCCGCCGGCTCCGGCACCCAGGTGGTGGATATCAACCGTCTGCTTAAGCAGTTCGACATGATGCAGCAGATGAGCAAGCAGTTCTCCGGCAAGCAGATGAAGCGTCTGGGTAAGCTGGGGAAACTGGGTAAGCTGGGCAAGATGCCCGGTCTGCCCTTCTAAAACGGTGGTAAACGCGCCACGCCGCGTTTCCATAGATATGTTTTACGATTACATGGAGGTGAAGATACAATGGTTAAGATCAGACTGCGTCGTATGGGCGCCAAGAAGGCTCCCTTCTACCGCATCGTGGTGGCTGACTCCCGCTATCCCCGTGACGGCCGTTTCATCGAGGAGATCGGCACTTACAATCCTCTGACCCAGCCCGCCGAGATCAAGGTGGACGCCGAGCGCGCCCAGGCTTGGATCAAGACCGGCGCTCAGCCCACTGAGACCGTGAAGGCTCTGCTGAAAAAAGCTGGCGCCATCTGATAGGAGGGCACGGCTGGCATGAAGGAACTGCTCACCTATATCGCCCGCAATCTGGTGGACCACCCCGACGCCGTGGAGGTCACCGAGCACGCAGGTAAGAGCGAGACCGTCCTGGAGCTTCGGGTGGCCCCCGAGGACATGGGCAAGGTGATCGGCCGCCAGGGCCGCATTGCCAAGGAGATCCGCACGCTGATGCGCTCCGTGGCCCAGCGCCAGGGCACCAAGGTTTCCGTCGATATCGTCGACTAACTCCGGGGGCCTCCCCCCGGATATGAAAAAGCCGACCGACCCTGTGGTCGGTCGGCTTTTTCATATCTTGCAGATTTTGTACAATTCGGGGTGATACCGATGAAAAATCAATTTTTAGAAGCTGGCCAGATCGTCAACACCCACGGCATCCAGGGCGAGGTCAAGATCGTGCCCTGGTGCGATTCTCCGGAATTTCTCTGCCAGTTTGACGTATTATATGTGGATGGCAAGCCGGTGAAGATCCGCTCCACCCGCATCCACAAGGGCAATGTGCTGGCCTTCCTGGAGGGGGTCAACGACGTGAACGCCGCCATGGCCATGAAGGGCAAGACGGTGTTCATCGACCGCACCGGCGTGGAGCTGCCCGACGGCCGCCACTTTATCGCCGACCTGATGGGGCTGGAGGTCATTGACGCCGCCACCGGCCAGAAAATCGGCGTGGTGGCCGACGTGCTCACCCCTCCCGCCCACGAGGTCTATGTGGTCAAAGGCGAGCACGAGTATATGATCCCCGCGGTGGACGAGTTCCTGGCGGAGACCAACGTGGAGGGCGGCTATATCAAGGTCCGCCTCATCGAGGGGATGCGTACCGATGTATAGCATTGATATCATGACCCTCTTTGATCTGACCGTGGGCGACATGATGAACGAGTCCATCCTGGGCCGGGCCCAGGAGCGGGACATCATCCGCATCGAGGCCCACCAGATCCGGGACTACACCCTCAACAAGCAGAAGCAGGTGGACGACTACCCCTACGGCGGCGGTCGTGGGGCGGTGATGCAGGCCGACCCCCTCTACCAGTGCTGGAAGCACATCGTGGACACTTACGGTCCGGGTCACACCATCTATATGTCCCCCGCCGGGAAAACCTTTACCGAGTCCGACGCCCGCCGCCTCCGGGACGACTACGACCACCTGATCCTGGTGTGCGGCCACTATGAGGGCATCGACCAGCGCTTTATCGAGGAGTGCGTGGACGAGGAGATCTCCATCGGGGACTTTGTGCTCACCGGCGGCGAGCTGGCCGCCATGGTGGTGGCCGACGCGGTGGCCCGGCTGGTGCCCGGCGTGCTGGCCGACCCGGAGTGTTTTGAAAATGAGAGCCACTGGAACGGGATGCTGGAATATCCCCAGTATTCCCGGCCCGAGGAGTGGCACGGCCGAAAGGTCCCCCCTATCCTCCGCTCCGGCGACCACAAGAAGATCGCCCAGTGGCGGCGGAAGCAATCTATCCTCCGCACCCGCCAGCGGCGGCCCGACCTCTACGAGAAGCTGGACCTGTCCTCCAAGGAGGACCAGAAGCTGCTGCGTGAGCTGGAGGAAGAAGAAACACAATCTTAATTGAGACTGGAGGAGTCAAACATGAGTCATTGGGTCAATCAGTCCGTGTTCTACCACATCTACCCCCTTGGGTTCTGCGGCGCGCCGGAGTATAATCCCGGCGGCGCACCGGTGCCCCGGCTGGACAAGCTGAAAGACTGGATTCCCCACCTGAAGGAGCTGGGAGTCAACGCCCTCTACCTGGGCCCGGTATTCCAGTCGGTGAAGCACGGCTACGACACTACCGACTACTTCCAGATCGACTGCCGCCTGGGAGACAACGATTCCTTCGCCGCCCTGTGCGACCAGCTTCACGCCAACGGCATCAAGGTGGTGCTGGACGGGGTGTTCAACCATGTGGGCCGGGGCTTCTGGGCCTTCCGGGACGTGCAGGAGCACGGTCAGGGCTCCCCCTACTGCGGCTGGTTCCACGACCTGAACTTCGGCGGTCCCTCCCCTATGGGCGACCCCTTCTGGTACACCGCCTGGCAGGGCCACTATGAGCTGGTAAAGCTCAACCTCCGCAATCCCGATGTGGTGCGCCACCTGCTAGACGCGGTGGGGATGTGGATGGACAAATTCCACATCGACGGCCTGCGGCTGGACGCCGCCGACTGCGTGGATTTCGACTTCTTCCGCACCCTCAAGGGCTTCGTCAAGGGCAAGGACCCGGATTTCTGGCTCATGGGCGAGATCATCCACGGGGACTACGCCCGGTGGGCCAACCCGGAGATGCTGGACAGCGTCACCAATTACGAGTGCTGGAAGGGCCTGTGGTCCTCCCACAACGACAAAAACTACTTTGAGATCGCCCACTCCCTCAACCGCCAGAGCGGCCCCGGCGGCATTTACCGCAACATCACCCTCTACAACTTCGCCGACAACCACGACGTGGACCGGCTGGCCTCCAAGCTGCGCGACCCGGCCCACATCAACAACCTGTACACCCTGCTGTACACCATGCCCGGCGTGCCCTCCCTCTACTACGGCAGCGAGTGGGCCCTCAAGGGAGAGCGCACCAAGCACTCTGACGCCCCTCTGCGCCCCTGCCTGGACCTGAAGGAGATGCTGGCCCTGGACCAGAGTCTATGCGCCCACCTTAGCAAACTGGCCTCCATCCGTGCCGCCTTCCCCGCTCTCCAAGAGGGCCAGTATGAAAATGTGGTCATCAAAAACCAGCAGCTGGTGTTCCGCCGCTCCACCGACAGTCAGCGGGTCTATGTGGTCCTCAACCTGGAGCCTCAGGAGGTCCACATGGAGTTCCCCCACCAGGAGCCGGTGCTCCAGGATGTGCTGAACGACAACGCCATCTTCAACAACGACGGCGGCCGCACCTGGCTGCCTGTGCCTCCCTGTGGCGCCCGTATTCTGGTGGGCGCTCCCGACCGCTTTACCTGGTAAATCTGCCCCATCTTTCTGACCGTTCCAGAATATTCACACTTTCTCCCTTTACTTTTCCCGCCGATGGTGATACAATAGCGGCAATGGCTGATATCATTTTCATAATTATATTCGAGGGTTTTTGTTATGAGTTTTAAGATCATTGTTGATAGCTGCTGCGACCTTACCCCTGCCCAGCTGCGGGAGGACTGCTTTATCAAGGTCCCTCTCACCATCCGCGTGGGGGATGAGACTGTCGTGGACGACGAATCCTTCGATCAGAAAGCCCTGCTGCAAATGATGCGGGATTGTCCCACCGCCCCCCAGTCCGCCTGTCCCTCCCCTGTTCAGTATATGGACGCCTTCGACTGCGGCGCTGACGACATCTATGTGGTCACCCTGTCCGCCCTGCTGTCCGGCTCCCACAACGCGGCGGCCCAGGCCCGCAATCTGTGGCTGGAGGATCACCCCGGGGCCAACATTCACATCTTCAACTCCTGTTCCGCCTCGGCGGGCGAGGTACTGGTGGCCTTAAAGCTCCAGGAGCTGGCCGAGGCCGGCCTGGACTTCACCACGGTGGTGAGCAAGGCCTCCCAGTATATCGAGGAGATGAATACCCTCTTCGTACTGGAAACCCTGGACAATCTGCGGAAAAACGGACGGCTCACCCGCACCCAGGCTCTGGTCACCAGCACCCTGCACATCAAGCTGCTGATGGGCTCCACCCCCCAGGGCGAGATCTGCAAAAAGGGCCAGGCTCTGTCCATCAAGCAGGCCCTGAGCAAAATGGCGGGCATGATGGCGGCCGATCCCAACCATGCCGGACGGCGGCTGTGCATCATCCACTGCAACTGTCTGGAGCGGGCCTTCCACCTGAAAGAATTGGTACAGAAGCAGTGCAAATTCTCCGAAGTGCTCATCGGAGACACCGGCGGCATCTCCACGGTGTACGCCAACGACGGCGGCGTGATCGCCGCCTACTGAATCAGGCTTCCAACCGCCCGGGATCATCCCGGGCGGTTGCTTTTTATGGTCAGATATGCTAATATGATCCAAATTTGTTTGGGAGGCCTTGTTATGAACTATACCATTCGTCCCACGGAGCCTGGAGATGCCGCCGGTACCGCGGCCCTGCGCCGGATGCCCGGGGTCTTGGAAACCACTCTGGGGCTTTCCTCCTACCGCACTGCGGACAGCAATGCTTTCTTAGCCAATCTGGGCCCCAACGACCACCATTTTGTGGCGGTACTGGACGACGGCACCGTCATCGGCGTAGCCTGTCTGCAAGTCTTTGGCAATCCCCGGATGCGCCATGTAGGCAGTGTGGCCCTGATGGTCCATGCCGACTATCAGAACATGGGGGTCGGTTCTGCCCTTTTAAAGACGCTGCTGGACCTGGCGGACAACTGGCTCATGCTGGTGCGGGTGGAGCTCACTGTATTTGCCGATAATGAGCGGGCCATCCACCTCTATGAGAAGCTGGGCTTTGAGAAGGAAGGGCTCAAGCGCATGACCACCGTGCGGAACGGCAAGTATGCCGACGAATACATGATGGCCCGGCTGCGCCCATAAGGCATACGCAGCAAAAAACGCACCCCGGAAGGAAATCTTCCGGGGTGCGTTTTGCGTACAAATCAATAGTTGACGGCGCGGATCTCAAAATAAGCCTGGGGATGGGCGCACACAGGGCACACCTGGGGGGCCGCCCCACCCGGCCCAGGCCGGGCGGGGACCCCATTCCTTGCAAAAGCCCGGGTGGAATGAATCCACCCGGGCTCAAGGTTTTTTACGCGGTAAAAACGCTTGTACGGCGCAAGCGCCGCCCCATCTTCGATGGGGCCCCCAAAGAGGCCCCCCACGAAGTCAAATCAATAGTTGACGGCGCGGATCTCGAAGTATGCCTGGGGATGGGCGCACACAGGGCACACCTGGGGGGCCTCTTTGCCGAAGTGAATGTGGCCGCAGTTACGGCACTTCCACATATACTCGTCGCCCCGCTTGAACACCACGCCCTCTTCCAGGTTCTTCAGGAGGGTCAGGTAGCGCTCCTCGTGCTCCTTCTCGATCTTGAGGACGCCCTCGAACAGGAAGGCCAGCTTCTCAAAGCCTTCCTCACGGGCGGTCTCGGCCATTTCCTTATACATCTCGGTCCACTCTTCATGCTCACCAGCGGCGGCGGACTTCAGGTTGGCCATGGTGTCGCCGATGCCGCCCAGCTCCTTGAACCACAGCTTGGCGTGCTCCTTCTCGTTGCCGGCGGTCTCCTCAAAGATGGCCGCGATCTGCTCGTAGCCTTCCTTCTTGGCCTTGCTGGCGAAATAGGTGTACTTATTGCGGGCCATGCTCTCCCCCGCAAACGCCTTCCACAGATTGGCTTCCGTCTTGCTGCCCTTCAGCTCCATCGTGTCATACCTTCCTTTCTAAAATCTAATACTTTTAAAATCCGTTGATTTAGCCTTCGCCCTTCCAGAAGCCGTGGAGATTGCAGATCTCGTAGGCCTCCACCTTGTCGCTCCGGCAGAAGGTCTTCAGCTCCGGAGCATCGCCGGGCTTGGGGAACTTCATGGTCACGGTGTCGCCGTCCACCACGGCAATCAGGGAGATATAGTGCTCGGGCAGCATGGGATGCTCCACGCTTCCCACCTTCACGGTCACGGAGTTCCCGCTGCCATGGGCGGTCTTCTCCACCACGGGGACGTGCTTCTCCTGAGCCGCGTCAGTGGTATTGGGGGTGATCTCTTCCATCTTCTGCCCGCAGCACATGACGGGCACGCCCTTGTCCACAACCTTTAAAATGACATTGCCGCAATGCGCGCAGCGATACAGCTTGAACTCCATGTTGTTACATCCTTTCTAACTCACAGTATTCGCACTTTCGTGCAGATTAAACTTACCATATTACCTGAAAAAACTCAATGCTTTGGTTTGCAGTTTGCACAGATCCCATGGAAAATCAGCTCATGGGATCGGATATCATGGCCGCTGGCCAACAGCGCCTTCTCATCCAGGCCCTTGTCATAGGGCAGGTCCAGGTCAAACACCCCGCCGCACTTCTCACAGCGGAAGTGGGGATGGGGCTCCACGTTGGCGTCGTACCGCTCCACCGGGAAAGCCATCCGCACAGCGGCGCCTTCGTCCACCAGCAGATTCAAATTCCGGTATACCGTCCCCAAACTCAGGTTCGGGTTGGTGGGCTTGAGCCATTGATACACCATTTCAGCGGTGGGATGCTGGTCTGTGTGCATCAGGGCCTCATAGATCAGCTCTCGCTGACGTGAGTATCGCTTTCCGTTCATGGGTCACCACTCTTTCTAATATAAACAGTAACTATTACTGTTATTGATATCATAGCAGACTTTCCTAATTCTTGCAAGTGCTTTTTTTCAATTTCTCAAAAATTTTTTGCCTCCTCTTCCCTGCCCCACAATAAACCGGGCCTGCCGCAGAGGCGGCAGGCCCGGTTGTGAAGTCGGTTATTGAGATACAAAGACCTGGAGGGTGGACGTCAGGTTGCGTCCGGGAGTGGCCAGGGTCTGGCCCTTGTAATACATGGCGGTGGAACCGCCGCCGTCCAGGTTGATGGCGTCCACACAGCCCAGGGAGAGCATCAGATCCCGCATCTGCTCAATGCTGGCGGCCTTCACGTTGACCAGCAGCAGCTTGCCGTCCTTGGTGGTACCCACGGCGGTGCGGGGGGTGACGGCGGTGGTGAAGCGGGCCTCCTTAAAGCCGTTGTCCAGGCCGGTGTACTTGACGCCGTCCTTTACCAGCCGGGGCGAGCCGGACACCATGGTCTGCACGCCGGTCAGATCGAAGCCCTCCTCGTCGTCTCGCTGGAGGTAGGGCCGCAGGGCCACGGTACGGCCGGCCTCAAACTGATTGAAGAAGTCGTAGTTGGTGACGGTGTCGCTGGAGTAAAGCACATAGCCGTTGGCGGGGATGGACACCGTCTGGCCGGCGGTCACCATCTGGAAGCTGGTGGTCACATTGTTGACCACGGTCAGGACGGAACCGGGATAGGTGACCTGGAAGGAGGTACCACGGGCGGGGGTGTAGAGCACCGCCTGGCCGCTGAACTGCTTGAGCATATTGACCTCGTAGGCGTCCCACCAGCGGTAGGCGCCGCCGTCCACCGTCTCAATGCGGACAAAGACGGGAGGCCGTCCATAGCGCATCTCGTTGGTATCGGTGATGCCCAGGGAGGACAGGCCGGAGCTGGCATACATAAACTGGCCGTTCACCATCAGATGTCCGATGGGGTCCTTGATGGTCTTTTCGCTCTCAAAGAAGTTGGCGTTGATCACCGCCACCGCTCCGGAATTGGCGGCAATGGACTGGAAGCTGTCGGTGGAGTTGAGCTTGTTGCCCACCAGCGCCGACTTGACGCTCACCCGGGGGTCCTTCATGTTGACGGTGATCACGTTGGCGCTGACGGTGCCGGAGGCCAGGGTGTAGCTCTTGGAGGTAAGGGTCACCGGGTCCTCCTTGGGGGTGGTCTTTTCCACCAGCTTCTGGACCTGGGGCAGGCTGGTGAGGCTGTTCTTGTCCACCTCGCCGTTGGCCACCACCACGATCTGGTTGGTGCCCTCCCACTCCACGGTCAGGCCCAGATTCTCACTGACGAAGCGCACCGGCACGAAGGTGCGGTTGTTTCTGGCCCGCATGGGCACGTCCATGGTCACCTCTTCCCCGTTAACCAGGGCGGTGGTGGAGTCCAGCTCCAGCTCCACCGAGGTGCCGTTGAGGGAGCAGCGCACACCGTTGGTCTCCTGCACCCACTCCACGGTGCCGCCGAAGGCCTCGATCATCCGGCGGATGGGCAGCATGGTGCGGCCGCTCTCGGCCATCAGCACCACGGCGCTGCTGGTCTCGTCGATCTGGGTCACGGTATCGCCGATGACACACCAGGGGCTGTTATACCGCATGGTGATGACCAGATCGGGCTGGGCGGCGGAGGCTGTGGGGATCAGACCCAGCATCAGCACCAGCGCGGTCAGCAGGGACAATACGCGTCTTTTCACAGGTATCCATCCTCTCTTCTCTCCCCAAAGGGAGTCTTTGCGTTCAGTATAGCAATTCTGAAAGGAACCTGCAATGCCTTCTTGGCATAGTGTGGCGGTTTTCCCAGAGAAAAGCACCCGGCAGAACCGCTGGTTCTGCCGGGTGCCTGTTATCCCCTGCCCTTCCGGGGCCGGGCGTTCTTTTTTGGCTTGGCCACCGCCCAGCCCGCCTTGCGGGTTGGCTTGGCCTTGGGTTTGGCGCTCTTTGAGGCTGCCGGTTTATTTCCCTTGCCGGGGTTCTGCCTCCCCTCCTGGGGCTTGCCGTATTTCTCCGTCCGCAGCAGGCAGTCCTTGCCGAAGCCGATCAGGTCCTCCCGGTGGGCCCGGTGGAGGGCCTCCCGTACCAGTGCCCGCTTCTCCGGCCGCTTCCACTGCATCAGGGCCCGCTGCATGGCCTTCTCGTGGGGGTCCCGGGGCACATACACCGGCTTCATGGTCCGGGGATCGATGCCGGTATAGTACATACAGGTGGACAGGGTGCCCGGCGTGGGATAGAAGTCCTGGACCTGCTCGGGCTGGCGTCCGGTACGGTTGAGCCACCGGGCCAGCTCCACCGCGTCGTTCAGGGTACAGCCCGGGTGGGAGGACATGAGGTAGGGCACCAGATACTGCTCCTTACCGTACTTCTGGTTCAGGGACTCGTACTTCCGCTTGAACTTCTCATACACCTCGATATGAGGCTTGCCCATATAGTCCAGCACCGAGTTGACGCAGTGCTCCGGGGCCACCTTCAGCTGGCCGGACACATGGTACTTCACCAGCTCGGCAAAAAATTCCCCGCTCTTGTCCTTGAGCATATAGTCAAACCGGATGCCGGAGCGGATAAACACCTTTTTCACCCCCGGCACCGCCCGGATCTTCCGCAGCAGCATCAGGTAGTCGGTGTGGTCGGCGTCCAGGTTGGGGCAGGCCTCGGGGGCCAGGCAGGCCTTGCCCCGGCACAGCCCCGCCTTCATCTGCTTCTTGCAGGCGGGCCGCCGGAAGTTGGCGGTGGGGCCGCCCACGTCGTGGATATAGCCCTTGAAGCCGGGGTGATGGGTCAGCCCCTCCACCTCTCTCAGCACGCTCTCGTGGCTGCGGGAGGTGATGATCCGCCCCTGATGGAAGGCCAGGGAGCAGAAGTTGCAGGCCCCAAAGCACCCCCGGTTGTGGGCCACCGAGAAGCGCACCTCCTCAATGGCCGGCACGCCTCCCATGTTGTCGTACATGGGGTGGGGCTCCCGGACATAGGGCAGCTCGGCCACAAAGTCCAGCTCCGCCGTAGTCAGCGGCATGGCGGGGGGATTGACGATGAGCAGCCGGTCCCCGTGGCGCTGGAGGATGGCCTTCCCCCGCACCGGGTCGTGCTCCTCATATTGGATCTGGTTGGCCACGGCGTACTGCCGCTTGTCGGTGGACACCTGCTCATAGGAGGGGCACTCCACCTTGGGATAGGCGCAGA
The DNA here is from genome assembly GCA_019119165.1 of Candidatus Flavonifractor intestinigallinarum. GTDB lineage: Bacteria > Bacillota > Clostridia > Oscillospirales > Oscillospiraceae > Flavonifractor > Flavonifractor intestinigallinarum. Next base: position 33,282 of record DWXO01000056.1, read on the forward strand.
CCGAGGGATCTCTGGCAATAAAGGCAGTTCCCTTTACATCCGTGATCTCCCCCACCGGGGTACCGGAGGCCAGCCGGGCGGCAATCTCCCGGGTGGCGGTCTCCCCCATGCCGTACACCAGCAGGTCGGCCTGGCTGTCAAAGAGCACCGACCGGCGCACCTTGTCCTCCCAGTAGTCATAGTGGGCAAAGCGCCGGAGGGAGGCCTCCAGCCCTCCGATGACCAGGGGGATGTCCCCAAAGGCCTCCCGCACCTTGTTGGCATACACGATGGAGGCCCGGTCAGGCCGCAGCCCCGCCTGATTGCCCGGAGAATAGGCGTCGTCGTGCCGCCGCTTCCGGGCGGCGGTGTAGTGAGCCACCATGGAGTCCAGATTGCCGGCGGACAGCATCACCCCTAACCGGGGACGGCCCAGCACTGTAAAGGCTTCTGCCTTGCGCCAGTCCGGCTGGGCCAGGATGGCCACCCGGTAGCCCTCGGCCTCCAGCACACGGGAGATGATGGCGCAGCCGAAGGAGGGGTGGTCCACATAGGCGTCGCCGGTGATGATCAGAAAGTCGTACCCGTCCCAACCACGCTCTTCCATATCCGCCTTAGAGACGGGCAAAAATCCATTCATATCGTTCCTCAGTCAGTCCTTGGTCTCATAGCCAATGTATTTTTCCAGAATGTCCAGCTTGACGCTGCCCTGCTCCTCCCCCACCTTTTCAAAGCCGTACTTCTTGTAGAAGCGCTGAGCCACTGCGTTCTCGGGCGCACAGCGCAGCCGCAGGCGGGTGCGTCCCAGGGGGCGGAACACCGACACCGCCTGGCCGATGAGCTGGACCCCCAGCCCCCGCTTTCGGTGCTGGGGCGTCATGTACACAAAGGGGATGTATCCGATTTCCTGATCCGCGAAACGGGCCAGATCCAGCTGGAGCACGCCGGCCACCTCGTCCCGCTGCATGGCAACTGTCAAGGCTTTTTTCTTGTCCTGTACCCAGCACGCAGCGGCGTCCCGGCAGAAGCCGGCGCCGTCAAAGGGGACCTGGCTGCCGTGGATATCCACCCAAGCGTCGTGGCGGGCCTCCAGATAGAGATGCTCCTCCCGCTCCAGATCCAGAGGGCGGAACCACATATTGGCGTCGGCAATGCTCCCCTCCCGGGACTTCCACCACTTCTGGCGGGCCAGGGTGGAGATCTCCTCCGGCAGGTGGGAATTGTCGTTCTCATAGACAATGGAGATCTGGTCTCCCTCCACCTCCAGGCAGGTGACGCCGGTGTTGTCGCTGTGGCCCAGGCCGTCCATCTCACCGGGACCCAGGCCCCGGATGGCCCCCTGGAGGCAGCGGATGGCGGAGCCGTGGGAGAACAGAGCCACCGTCTGGCCGGGATGCCGGGCGGCGATGTCCAGCACCGCCCCTTTCATCCGCTCCTGGACCTGGCCAAAAGTCTCGCCTCCCGCCACCTGGAACTCGGGAGATGCGTGGTTGAAGCGAATGAGCCGCATAGCGTCGTGGCGCTCCAGTTCACCCCAGGGCCGGTCCTCCCACTCCCCCACGCCGATCTCCCGCAGGGCGGGGGTAGTGTGGAGCTCCATGCCGTGGCTGGGATAGATGGCCGTGGCGGTGGTCATGGTACGGAACAGATCGCTGGAGTACACCGCGTCAATCTGTACGTCGGCAAACCGGCCCCGCAGGGCGGCGATCTGCCGGTAGCCGTTGTCGGTGATGAGGCTGTTGTACCAGCCGTGGACCCGGCGGTACAGGTTGCCCTCCGCCTCCGCGTGGCGGATGATATAAACCTTAGTCACAGTAGGCACCCTCTTCGGTTCAGGATAAAAGCGTTACCAGGGGCGCACGCCGCCTGTCAGGTCGGAAACCTTGTCAAGCCCCTGGGCGGAGGCGATAGCCGCCAGGCCGTCCCGCACCTTGATGGGGGCGTAGGGATCGGCAAAGCAGGCGGTGCCCACCGCCACGGCGGAGGCGCCTGCCAGCATCAGCTGGGCCGCGTCCTCCCCCTTGGCCACGCCGCCCATACCCAGAATGGGCAGATCCACGGCGCAGGCCACCTCCCACACCATCCGTACCGCCACCGGCAGCACGGCGGGGCCGGACAGGCCGCCGGTGTTCATCTTGAGGATGGGACGGCGGGTATTCAGGTCAATCCGCATTCCCCGCAGGGTGTTGATGAGGGACAGGGCGTCCGCGCCCGCGTCGGCCACCGCACGGGCGATCTCGGTGATGTCGGTGACGTTGGGGGACAGTTTCACCATCACGGGAACGGTGGAATGGCTCTTGGCCATCCGGGTGACCTCGGCGGCCAGCTCCGGCTTGGTGCCGTAGGCCAGTCCCCCCGCCTTTACGTTGGGGCAGGAGATGTTGATCTCGATCATGTCCACCCCCGCCGCCGACAGCTTCTCGCACATGATGCCGTACTCCTCAGGGGTGTTGCCCGAGATATTGGCGATGATGGCCAGGTCGTGCTGCTTCAGCTCGGGCAGCTCATGCTCGATGAAGGCATCCACGCCGGGGTTCTGCAGGCCCACGGAGTTGAGGATGCCCATGGGGGTCTCCGCGATCCGGGGGGGCGGATTGCCCTCTCTTCTGTGAAGGGTAAGGCCCTTACAGCAAATGCCGCCCAGCTCATTCAGGTTGTAGAACTGGCCGTACTCACGACCGAAGCCAAAGGTACCGGAGGCCACTACCACCGGATTTTTCATCTTAACGCCCGCCAGATCGACGGACAGATCCACCTTAGACATTCCAGTCCACCTCCTTGGCGTCGAATACCGGGCCGTCCTTGCAGACGTGCTTCATGGTGCCGTCGGCCATCTGGACGGCGCAGCCCAGGCAAGCCCCCACGCCGCAGGCCATCCGCTCCTCCAGGGAGACCTGGCAGGGCACACCGTACTCCGCCGCCACCTTGGCCACGTTCTTCAGCATGGGCTTGGGACCGCAGGCCAGAACGGCTGTAAAGTTTTTGTCCTTTTCAAGGATATCCTTCAGCTGGGCGTCCACAAAGCCGTGGCGGCCCAGGGAGCCGTCATCGCTGCAAAGGTAAACCTCTTCACAGTAATCCCGGTAATCCTCCACCAGCATGGCCCGGTCGGCGGAGCGGAAGCCCAGCACGGCGGTAGCCTTCTTGGCGGTAAAGGCGGCCTGACCCAGCAGAGGCGGCACGCCGATGCCGCCGCCCACCATCAGCAGCCGGTCGCCGGCGGCGACGGAGAAGCCGTTGCCCAGGGGGCCCAGCACGTTCAGCTTGTCCCCCGCCTGGCGCTGAGCCAGCCACTGGGTACCCTCCCCCCGCACCTCAAAGACGATGCGGGCGGTATCGTGGGGCTGGTCCTCCTGGACCATGCAAACCGAAATGGGCCGGCGGAGGAGCAGGCCTTCCCCGCAGGCGATATGGAGGAACTGACCGGCCATCAGGCCCTCCTTCTTCACCATGTCCCCCACCTCCAGGGTGAAGGAATAGGCATATTCGTTCAGCTTGACCGCTTCCACGATGGTGCAGATCTGTTCAATGGGCATACTATCCCTCATTTCCAACTTATTTGGCGGACTCGTCCCCGTGGACGGTCTCGGTCATGGTTTTCAGATCCATGATGCTGCCGCACACCGGACAGATCCGGTTGCGGCGCATGAGGCCGCAGGTGGGGCAGCGGAAGGGTTCTTCCGCCACCAGTCCTGCCGCGATCTGCTCCTGAAGGAGCTGACGCCAGTCCAGCTCCTTGTGCTGACCGATCTTCCATTTGCTGACCTCGTCCTCACGGACGCCCTGTTTCTCTCTCTCTTGTTCTGACATAGGCGGCTCCGGTTACGCGATGGTGGTAAAACGGGCGATGTCGTCCCGCATGGCGATGGCGGCGTTGCGGGCGGCCTCCTGGTAGTCCATGCCGTCCTTTCCGGTCTTTTGCCAGGCGCAGATGATACCGCGGGAGGAGTTGACAATGGCCCCCCGGCCATCCTTCTGGAAGGCGTACTGCACGTCCTCGGCGGTGCCGCCCTGAGCGCCGTAGCCGGGCACCAGCAGGAAGGTGTGGGGCATCCGGGCGCGGATCTGCTTGAGCTCGTCGGGGTGGGTGGCGCCAGCCACGGCGCCCGCCATGGTGTAGCCGTACTTGCCCTCGGTGCCCGCGCCCCACTTCTCAATGAGGTCGGCCATCAGGCCGTACACCGTGTCGCCCTCGCCGGCGGGCACGTTCTGCAGCTCGCCGGAGCCGGGATTGGAGGTCTTGGCCAGGATAAAGGCGCACTTGTCCAGCTCCTTGCAGGTCTTGAGGAAGGGGTTGACGCTGTCGGCCCCCATGTAGCCGTTGAGGGTGACGCAGTCGGCGTCAAAGACGCTGAGCAGCTGCTCCCCAACCTTGGTCTTGCCCAGCCAGCCGTCAGAATAGGCCTCGGCGGTGGAGCCGATGTCGCCCCGCTTGATGTCGGCGATGACATACAGGCCCTGCTCCTTGGCGTAGCGGATGGTGCGCTCCAGCACCTCCATGCCCCGCCAGCCCAGCCGCTCATAGTAGGCGGACTGGGGCTTGACAGCGGGTACGATGTCCTTCAGCGCATCCATCAGGCCGCAGTTGAAGCGGTAAATGGCCTCGGCGGCACCCTCCAGGGTCTCGCCGTACTTGTCATAGCACTCCTTGCGGATGTGGGCGGGCACATACTCCGGCTTGGGGTCCAGACCCGCCACGGTGGGGTTTTTCTTGGCAATGATGGCTTCCTGCAGACGATCGAAGGACATAATTCATTCTCCTTTATCTCTTAAATCTCTTTTTTCTCATCCTGGTAAACGATCTTTCCGCCCACAATGGTGTACTTGATCTTTCCCTTCAGCTCCTTACCGGCGAAGGGGGTATTGCGGCCCTTGGAGGCAAACTGCTCCGGGTCCACCGTCCACACCTCGTCCGGGTCGAAGATGACCACGTCGGCGTCCGCCCCGATGGCCAGCCGGCCCTTGGTGGGCAGGCGGAGAATGCAGGCGGGGTTGATGGTCATTTTCCGCAGAATATCGGACAGGGGCAGCTCCCCGGTGTGGTACAGATAGGTGAGGGTAACGCCCAGGGCGGTCTCCAGGCCCACCATGCCGCTGGGGGCCTCGGTGAGGGGCCGGGCCTTCTCCTCGGCGGAGTGGGGGGCGTGGTCGGTGGCGATGGCGTCGATGGTACCGTCCTTCAGGCCCTCGATGATGGCCTCCACGTCGGACCAGGTCCGCAGGGGCGGGTTGACCCGGGCCATGGTGCCCTGGGCCAAAATTTCATCCTCGGTGAGGGAGAAATACTGGGGGCAGGTCTCGCAGGTGATCTGGACGCCCTTGCGCTTGTACCGCCGGACGATGGCCACCGACTTGGCGGTGGAGATATGGCAGATATGGACCGCCGCGCCGGTCTCCTCGGCCAGCATGGCGTCCCGGGATACCATCAGCTCCTCGGCAATGGCGGGCCGTCCGTCCAGCCGCAGCTGGCGGGACACCCGTCCCTCGTTGACGGCATAGTTCTTCACCATGTCCGCGTCCTCACAGTGGGACAGGATGGTCAGATCCTGCCGGTGGGCCATGATAAGGCCGTCCCGCATCAGATTGGCGTTCTGGATGGGCACGCCGTCGTCGGACAGGGCTACCACCCCCGCCCCCTTCAGGGCCTCGAAATCGGTGAGCTCCTGGCCCCGCTGTCCCTTGGACACCGAGCCGATGGGCCAGATGTGGACTCCGCAGGCCTCCGCCGCCTTTTTACGGACAAAGTCCACCTGTTCGGGGCAGTCCACCGTGGGTCTGGTGTTGGGCATACAGGCAATGGAGGTAAAACCGCCCCGGGCGGCGGCCGCCGCACCCGTCTCGATGGTCTCCTTGTACTCAAATCCGGGCTCCCGCAGGTGGACGTGCATATCCACCAGTCCGGCGCACACGGTCAGTCCCGCCGCGTCGATGATCTGAGCGCCCGGCTCATTGATGTTGCTGCCGATGACAGTCACCTTTCCGTCTTCCATCAGGATATCCATGACACCGCCGATGCCCCCCACAGGGTCCACCAGGCGTCCCTGACGAATCAACAGTTTCACTGGATCACTCCTTTCCGTTGCGCGAACCGGCTTTATGGCCGGAACGCCACGTTTACACAGCAAAAAAGGGTACAGGTCCTTCCCCCGTCCCCTCCTGCAAGCCATTGTGTTCTTCGCCCTTCATTATAACTTGAATCGCATATTTTAGCAATGGATTTTTCAGCATTCCGGGCAATAATAAATGCGGACATCCAAGGAAGGGAGCTGAGCAAATGACCAATCACACCTTTTTAGGCGGCATGGGCCTGGGCATTCTGGCCGGGGCCGCCATGGGCATGGCGGTGACCGCCAAGGGGATGCAGAACCCCAAAATGCGCCGCATGGCCAAAAAGGCCACCCAGAAGATGGAACAGATGAAAGACGATCTGGCCGACACCATGGGCTTCTGAATCCAGGCAGCAAAAAAGACCGCCGACGGCGGTCTTTTTTGCTGCAACTGCTCAGTAGAGCTGCCGGATCAGCTCCACGCAGCGGTCGATGCCCAGGGTACCGCTGTTGAGGGTGAGATCATAGTTCTGAGCGTGGCCCCACTTCATGTCGGTATAGAACCGGTGGTAGGCCGCCCGGCGTTTGTCCTTCTCTTTCAGCCGCTGCTCCGGGGAGGCCTCCCGCTCGCCGTACACCTCCACGATCCGCTTGGCCCGGAAGTCCATATCCGCGTGGATAAACACCCGTAGGCAGTCGGCCTTGCCCCGGAGGATATAGTCGGCGCACCGGCCCACAATGACGCAGGACTCCTTCTCCGCCAGTTCGGTGATGATCCTGCACTGGATCTTCCAGAGATAGTCCTCGTTGGTGGGGCCCGCGGTACCGTGAGCAAAGGCGGAGGCCAGCATCCCGCCGGGGGCATACTCCCCCGCCTCCTTGATATAATTTTTGTGAAAACCGCTCTCCGCCGCGATCTTTTCGATGAGCTCGCTGTCGTAGCAGGGGATATTCAGCCCTTCGGCCACCTTTTTGCCGATGGTGCGTCCGCCGCTGCCGAATTCACGGCTGATGGTGATGATCCTGTTTTTCATGCTCCATTCTCTCCTTTTCAAGCGATATCAGGCGCTTCGGACTGTAACCGGTGCTCCCGCTTCAGATGGTTGTGCTCATGGATCAGCAGGCCCAGAGAGAGCAGGAAGGCCAGGCCGTCGGCCACGGGACCGGTCCACAGCACACCGTCCACCCCCAGCGCCAGGGGCAGAAGCAGGGCCGCGGGGATAAAGAAGATGATCTGCCGGGCCAGGGAGAGGATGGCGGACTGGACGGGCTTGCCCACCGCCTGGAGATAGACCGCCGCCACCGTCTGGAAGCCGGTGAGGGGGCAGAGCATCAGGAAGATGCGGAAGGCCTTCACGGCAAACTCATTGTAAAGCCCCTCCTCCGAGCCGAACAGAATGACCACGCTCATGGGAGCGAACTGGAAGATCAGAAAGGCCACGACGGACACCACCTCGGAAGCGATGAGGGAGATCTCCAGGGCCTTTTTCACCCGATGGAAGTTCTTGGCGCCGTAGTTGAAGCCGATGATGGGCTGGGTACCGGTGGCAATGCCCAGCAGGATGGAGATCAGGATCTGGTTGACCTTCATCACGATACCGGTGGCGGTCAGCGGGATCTCCGAGCCGTAAATGGAGGCGGCGCCGTAGACGGCCAGCAGGTTGTTGGTCAGGGCCATGACGATGGTGATGGCAAACTGGGTGATAAAGCTGCTCAGGCCAAAGGTCACGATATTGCCGCAGGTCCGACCGCTCAGACGGAAAGCGGGGGCGCTGAGCCGCACGGTCTTGAACCGGGGCAGATAGACCGCCGACACCACAAAGGAGGCCACCTGTCCCACCACCGTGGCGATGGCTGCGCCCTGCACGCCCATGTGAAACACAAAGATAAACACCGGGTCCAGGATCACATTGAGGATCGCGCCGATGATCATGGAAAACATGGCGTATTTGGGGCTGCCGTCCGCCCGGATCATGGAGTTGATGGCGGCGGAGATCATCATAAAGGGCAAGCCGACCCCGATGATGACGCCATACTCAATGGCATAGTCCCGCAGCGCGTCCGTCGCGCCGAACAGGGTCAGAATCGGGTTGATGAACACCAGGAACACCACCGCCAGAACAATACTGACGATGGTCACCAGGGCAACCGCGTTGCCCACGCCCTTTTTGGCCAGGTCCACCTTGCCCTCGCCCAGCTTCAGGCTCAGAAAGGCCGCGCCGCCGTTGCCGATCATCATGGCCAGGGCCAGGGCGATGATGGTGATGGGAAACACCACATTGGTGGCGCCGTTGCCCAGGTAGCCCACGCCCCAGCCGATAAAGATCTGATCCACGATGTTGTACAGGGAGTTCACCAGCAGGGCGATGACGCTGGGAACGGCAAATTTCAGGATCAACCGGCCGATGGGCTCGGTGGCAAAGGGACTCTTACGCTCTGGTACTTCTTTTTCCATCTTGACTTGCACTCCTTTTAGGTAACTAGTTACTTATTTAAGGATAAAAAAGCAGGCAGCGGGCTTGAGTTATCTCCTCAGCACACTGCCTGGGAATTCACTTTTTCTGAGCGGAAGGCTCACTCCAGCTCGATATGGTCCAAAATCAGGCCGATGGTCTCCTCCAGCAGCTCCTTCTGCCGGGGCGTTAGGGCCTGACACAGCTCCTCCAGTACCTCCCTGTCCTGGGCCAAAATCTGCTCATGGATGCCGGCGGAACGCTGGGTGCAGCTGATTTTCTTATACCGCCGGTCCGTTTCGCTGGGCTCGCACCGGACCAGCCCCTTGTGCTCCAGCCGCTGGAGCATCCTGGTCATGGCCGGATGGGTGACGTGCTCGATCCGCTCCAGATCGTTCTGGTGGATCTCCTCTTTCCCCGCCGCCTCCAGGCGGCTCACCGATCCAAGCACCCGCAGCTGCGCCCAGGTCAGCCCCATGTCGGCGGCCTTCTCGTCCATCCGCCTGCGGAACTCCCGGTTGATCACTGCGATCTTCAGACCAAAGGGCATCCTTCCCGTCATGCTCCCACCTCATCCAAATAAGTAACTAGTTACATAGTATACCCCTTTCCACGGTTTGTCAAGGCGGCCGGTCACATCAGACGCAGGATTTCCCGCTTGAGCCGGGCAATGATCCGCTTTTCCAGCCGGGAGATGTAGGACTGGGAGATGCCCAGGCTGTCGGCCACCTCCTTCTGGGTGCGCTCCGGCTTGCCGTCCAGGCCGAAGCGGAGGGTGATGATGTGCCGCTCCCGGTCCTCCAGCCGCTCCAGGGCGTCGGAGAGCAGCTTGCGGTCCACATCCTCCTCGATGGGCTTCATCACCAAGTCGCTTTCGGTGCCCAGAATGTCGGAGAGGAGCAGCTCGTTGCCGTCCCAGTCGGTGTTGAGGGGCTCGTCGAAGGACACCTCGCTTTTCAGATTGGTGGTCTTGCGCAGGTGCATCAGGATCTCGTTTTCGATGCACCGGGAGGCGTAGGTGGCCAGCTTGATGTTCTTGGCGGGCTGATAGGTGTTGATGGCCTTGATGAGCCCGATGGTGCCGATGGAGATCAGGTCCTCAATGCCCACCCCGGTATTTTCAAACCGGCGTGCGATATACACCACCAGCCGCAGGTTGCGCTCGATAAGCTGGGATTTGACCCCCTCCTCCCCCTGATCCAGGCGGCGGATCAGCTCCGCCTCCTCGTCCCGGGACAGAGGGGGCGGCAGGGTGTCGCTCCCCCCGATGTACATGATCTTGCCCGGCAGCTTCAGCCCCAGCCGCGCCAGCAGCTTTTGTATGCGCCCATACCAGCGCGTCATCCAGCTCTTCATAGCCATCCTCCTTTATGCTCCGATGAGGGCGCAGTAGCCCCCGCCGTCGGTGAGGCCGGTGGGCGACAGGGCCACCAGCAGGGGACCGCAGTCCTCCCCGCCCACCGTTACCCGGTCGCTCCGCAGGGCCAGCAGCAGCGCGCACTCCACACCCACCGCCTGATAGGGCAGCAGCCGGCACCGCAGGCCCGCGCCGCTCAGCCGCTCCATGGCGCCGGCCGGGTCATACAGTTCGGCCCGGCTGGGGGCGGTCCCCGGGGGAAACAGGTCCTTCACCTTCTCCCCCTCCGCCACCAGCACCGGCCTGCCGGTGGCCGGGTCGGTGAGGGTGTTGCCCGTATCCACCAGGGCGGTGAGCACCGCCCGCCGTCCCCCCAGCTCCACCACCGCCGGGGCCAGCTCACGCCGGGGGCTGTGGCGGGCCGCCCGCTGAAAGAGCAGGGTGATCAGTCCGTAGCATCCCGCCGCCGACAGCAGCACCAGCTTTAAATCCAAAGGCGAGGAGAGCACCCCGTTGGCCAGGGTGAGGCTGCGGCTTCCCAACAGCTGGAGGGCCAGGATGCCCCCACCGAAGGCGGCGGACACGGCGAAGAACACCAGGCACACCCGCAGCAGCCTCCGGCTGCCGCCGTAGCCCGCCAGCACCGTCAGCACCCCCGCCCCCACCTTGCATAGGGGATGGACCAGAAAGCCCAGCCCCGGCAGGAACACTGCCCCGGCATAGGCCGCCCCCAGGGCGGCCCCCAGCGCCAGCCGTCCCCGGCGAAGCACCTCCCCCGCCAGCCGCCCGGCGGAGAGCAGCAGCAGATAGTCCACCACAAAATTCAACAGGAACACCTCGTCCAGATAAACCACCGTCATGCCGCTCCCCCCTTCCGGCGTGCAGGCTGCCTCCGCGCGAATAAACCGCATCGCGGTTTATTCAGCAGGCATTATTATACCTGCCTGTCTCCATAAAAAAGGTCAAATCGGGGACAGGACAGAAAAATGGCCCGCCGTGGATTGGAGCTCCACAGCGGGCCATTTTATGACAGGATTCGGTTGGATCAGACGGTGAGCAGGGGCGCCCGGCTCTTGATAAGGTCGGTGAGAGGCGGTCCCCAGGAGATGACCTCCAGGCCCATGTCCCGCAGGTCCTGCTCCACCCCCAGCTCCCGGGCGCAGGTCACGCAGGCGGAGAAGGCCACCCCCTGCTCCATGGCCAGGGCAATGCGCTCCCGCACCGCCGGGTCGCGGGCGGCCAGAGCCGCTGTGTCTCCCCACAGGATGACGGTCACCTTCTCCCACCAGCCCCGGACCAGGCTGTTGACAGCATACATCAGCACCATCTTGTCAAAGACGGTGGGGTCGGCGTTGGTCCACAGAATATGCAGATGATTGTCGTCCATGGTCAGTTCCCCCCCACTAGCTCGGTCATGGCGGCGCACAGGGCCCGCATCTCCTCATCGGTGCCCACGGTGATCCGCAGGTAGTCCCGGATGCGGGGCTTGTCCCACCAGCGGACCAGAATCCCCCGCTGCCGCAGGCCGTCCAGCAGGTCCTTGGCGGCCACGTCGGGGTGGGAGACAAACAGGAAGTTGGCGGCGGAATCGGTGACGGTGAAACCCAGCTGTTTCAGGTGGGAGGCGGTACAGGCCCGGGTGTACTGAATTTTCATGGCGGTGGCCCGCAGATAGTCCCGGTCCCGCAGGGCCCCCTCGGCTCCCGCCAGGGCCAGCCGGTCCAGGGTGTAGGAGTTGAAGGAGTTTTTCACGCAGTTGAGGGCGGCGATCAGCTCCTCATTGCCCATGGCGAAGCCCACCCGCAGTCCCGCCAGAGAGCGGGACTTGGACATGGTCTGTACCACCATCAGGTTGGGATAGCGGTCGATGAGCTCCACGGCGGAGTGGGCGCCGAAGTCCACATAGGCCTCATCCACCACCACCACCGCGTCGGGGTTGGCCTCCAGAATGGCACGGATGCCGCACAGAGACAGCTCCCGTCCGGTGGGGGCGTTGGGATTGGCGATGACCACGCCGCCGTTGGGCTCCAGGAAGGGCTCCACCGGCAGGGCGAAGTTCTCGTCCAGGGGTACCTCCCGGTAGGTTAGGCCGTACAGGTCGGCGTATACGGGGTAAAAGCTGTAGGTGATATCGGCAAAGAGGATGGGCCGGTCCGGGTCGAAGAAGGCCTGAAAGCACAGGGCCAGCACCTCGTCGGAGCCGTTGCCCACAAAGATCTGCTCCGGCTTGAGGCCGTAGGTGGCCCCCAGCAGCTCCCTCAGTGTGGTACACTCCGGGTCGGGGTAGAGCCGCAGGGTGTCGCAGGCCGCCTCCCGGATGGCCGCCAGAGCCACGGGAGAGGGCGGATAGGGGTTCTCGTTGGTGTTCAGCTTGATAAATTTCCGGTCCTTGGGCTGCTCCCCCGGCACATAGGGGGTCAGTGCCCTGGCCCGCGCGCTCCAATACTGGTTCATGTCTCGTCCTCCCCCGGTCGAATCACCTTTTTGATGCTTTTTTCCGCCTTGCTCCGGGGGATCATCAGCTCATGGCCGCACCCCGCGCACCGCAGGCGGAAATCCATCCCCACCCGCAGCACCTGCCACCGCCGGCTGCCGCAGGGGTGCTCCTTCTTCAGCTCCAGCACGTCGCCCACATGGATGTCCATGGGTTCTCCCCCTTTTTGGTTCACTTTATCCGTGTAAAGAATATTATAAATTCCCGGTCCCCCTCTGTCAATTCAAGGTTCCCCATTGCATATCATTGTCTGGTAAGAAAAAAATCACCCCAACGCAGAAAGGATTTGGTCAGATTGACGAACCGTTTTCCACCCGAGGGGCGGCTGCTCCACACCCCGGAAAATCAGGCTGCCTGCGCCGACGCCCACGGGCTCAGGCAGGCCATGGCGTCGGAGGCGGTGCTGGAGGGGACCGCCCTGCTGTGTACGCCGGAGCACGATCTCATCGTGGCCGTGGGCCCCTATCGGGGGCGCATCCCCCGGACGGAGGCCGCCCTGGGCATTGCCGAGGGAATTACCCGGGACATCGCCATCCTCTCCCGGGTAGGCAAGCCGGTTTCCTTTACAGTTACATCCCTGGAGGAGGCCGACGGCCAGCCGCGCCTGCTGCTCTCCCGGCGGCGGGCCCAGGAGCTGGCCCTGGACTTCCTGCTGGAGCACTGGAAATCGGGGCAGGTGATCTCCGCCCGGGTCACCCACCTGGAGCCCTTCGGCGCCTTTGTGGATGTGGGGTGCGGGGTACCCTCCCTCATCGGGGTGGAGAACATCTCGGTGTCCCGCATCCCCCACCCCGCCGTCCGGTTCCAGGTGGGCCAGGACATTCTGGCGGCGGTGCTGGACCTGGACCCGGCTCTGGGCCGGGTCTACCTGACCCACAAGGAGCTGCTGGGCACCTGGGTGGAGAATGTGGCCCCCTTCCAGCCGGGCATGACGGTGCCGGGGGTGGTGCGGGGAATCAAGGACTACGGGGTGTTTGTGGAGCTCACCCCCAACCTTTCCGGGCTGGCGGAGCAGGACTGCCGCCTCACCGAGGGCGCCCGGGTGTCGGTGTACATCAAGGCCATCCTCCCCGAGCGGATGAAGATCAAGCTGCTGGCCATCGAGCTGCTGCCGCCGCTGACGGAGCCCCAGCCCCTCCACTACTTCATCCGGGAGGGGCGGCTGGACCACTGGAAATACGCGCCCACCGGCTGCATCAAGGTGGGGGCGGAAACCATCTTCGGAGACTGAGCAAGGCCCCGGACGGCGCTGCTGTCCGGGGCCTTGCTATTGCCTGTTCCAATCTGGGTATGATAAAATCGTAAGAAACACGAAAGGTTTCCTCCCCGTCTTTGAAAGAAACCTCTGCTATGCTGTACCCATGGAGGGATCGATATGAATGAAGCCATTCTTGTGGTGGACGACGACGCCGAGATCGTCCGTGCCATCGCCATTTTGCTGGAAAAGGAGGGCTACCGGGTGCTGAAGGCCTACAACGGCCTCCAGGCCCTGGAGCTGGCCGTGGACCCGTCCCTGCGGCTCATCCTGATGGACGTGATGATGCCCAAGCTGGACGGGCTGTCCGCCGTGCTCAAGATCCGGGAGCAGCGCAATCTGCCCATCCTGATCCTCAGCGCCAAGGGGGAGGACACCGACAAAATCCTGGGCCTGTCCATGGGGGCGGACGACTACATCGCCAAGCCCTTCCACCCCCAGGAGCTGGTGGCCCGGGTGCGCAGCCACCTGCGGCGGTACACCCAGTTGGGAGACGTGAACGCCCCCAGCCAGAAGGCGGAGCTGGTTACCGGGCGGCTGTGCTACCTGCCCGACCAGCGGACCCTGCTGGCCGACGGCGCACCGGTGCGGCTCACCGCCACCGAGCTGAAGATCGTGGACCTGCTGATGCGCAACCTGGGCCGGGTGTTCCCCGCCGAGGAGATCTACCGCCGGGTGTGGAACGAGGAGCCCTATTCCGCGGAGAACACGGTGATGGTACACATTCGCCGTATTCGCGAAAAGATCGAGCTCAATCCCAAGGAGCCGGAATATTTAAAGGTGGTGTGGGGCATTGGATACAAAATCGAGAAGCATTAAGCCCGCCCTGGCCTTTCTGGCCCTGTTCTTCGGCGTCAATCTGCTCATACTGGCCCTGGCCGCTGGCTATTCGGCGGTCCACACCCTGGGCTGGCGGGGCATCAGCGACGCCTTTCAGTCCGACTATCAGAATACCGCCGACTTCCGGCACGCCATCTCCTCCTGGTTTTACAGCTTTGCCGACCAGGACTGGCAGGAGCAGTACCAGCTGAGCGATAAAAATCTCCTCTATAAGGTAACTCGAAACGGCGAGACGGTGTGTACCAACGCCGACGACCTCTCCTCCGACGCCCTGCCGGAGGGATACAACTTCCTGCTCTACTTCGATGGAAAGACCGTCACCATCCAAAAGGATGGCCAGGAAGTGGACATATACGGGGACGGCTACTACCGGGGGGAGGATCAGTGGAACCTGCCCGGCTACCGCAATATGCCGATGCCCGACTCCTACGCCGAACTCACCATCACCATGGCCGCCGCCAAGGAGCCGGTGTCCTATACCATCATGGACTCCAACATCTTTACGGCGGATGTGGTGACCGACAGCGGCCTCTATTCCACCAGCGATTATGCCGCCCGCCTGCGGCTCCCCCTGGTTCTGCTTGTGCTGGCGCCGCTGGTGGTGGGGACAGTGCTGCTGCTGTGGTCCATTCTGTGGCACAAATACAAGGTGCGGGCCGACCGGGCCATCGCCTGGTTCACCGGAAAGCTCTGGCTGGAGGTCAAGGTGGTGCTCCTCATCCCCTTCTTCCTGGTATGCGCCGCCGCCCTTTTTTGCCTGGTGAGCCTGTATATTGCCCGGTACTACACCATCTGGTTCTATCTGTCGGTGCCGGTGGCCCTGTGGTGGGCCTACTTCTACCTCAACGACCTGCGGTACAACTTCGGCCGCATCACCGCCTACAGCCTGTGCGCCTTCCTGGCCCGGCTGTACCGGGGCGGGGAGCTGTCCTGGTCCGCCGGGCGGCGGATGATGCGCCGCTCCGCCCTCCAGTTCCTGGCGGCGACGCCCTTTATTCTGGGCTGCATCGTGGTCTTTCTGGTGCTCTTCCGGCCATCCCTGTATTCCTCCGGCCTCCTTCTCATCCTGATACTGCTGGCCCTGGCCGGGCTCTTCCTCATGGCCGCCCAACTGTGGCTCATGAGCCAGAACCGCCGCACCGCCGCCGATGTGGACGCCCTGCTCTCCCGCATCCAGGCCGCCGGGACCGGTGAAGCCTCAGCCGCACCTCTGCCCCAAGACTCTGACCTGCGGGCTGCGGTGGAGGGGCTGGATCAGATGGAGGCCCGGCTGCGCTCGGCTCTGTCCGAGCAGATGAAGAGTGAAAAGCTGAAGCTGGAGCTCATCACCAACGTGTCCCACGATCTCAAGACCCCCCTTACCTCCATGGTGAGCTACACCGAGCTGCTGCGGCAGGAGGAGGGCCTGCCCGACCACGTCCGGGACTATATTCTGGTGCTCTGCCAAAAAACCCTGCGGCTCCAGGCCATGGTGCAGGACGTGTTTGACGTGAGCAAGGCGGCCACCGGCAACCTGCCCGTCACCATCCGGCCTCTGGACTTCGCCAAGCTGCTGCGCCAGACCCTGGCCGACCTGGACGAGGACATCCAGGCCTCCGGCCTGGTGCTCCGCGCCGCCCTGCCCGATGGGCCGGTGTGGATCATGGCCGACGGGGACCGGCTGTACCGGGTGTTCCAGAACCTCATCGGCAACGCCCTGAAATATTCCCTGGACGGCTCCCGGATCTATCTGACCCTCTCGGTGGAGGGGGACCGGGCCGCCGCCGTCCTCCAGAACACCTCCCGGGATGAGCTACCCTACGGGGTGGACTTTACCGAGCGCTTTGTCCGGGGGGACCAGAGCCGCACCGACGGCGGCAGCGGCCTGGGGCTGTCCATCGCCCGCACCTTTACCGAGGCCTGCGGCGGCTCCTTCTCCATCCGCACCCAGGCCGATCTGTTCACCGCGTCGGTGACCTTCCCCCTGACCCAGACCAGACCACAACCGGAGGTGGCCCCATGAAACGAGTCGCTATGCTCCTGCTGTCCCTTCTGCTGCTGACGGGCTGCGCCCCCAAAGAGCCCACCACCGACGCCTCCGCCATCGACCTGGGGGGCGCGGTGGCGGAATCTCAGCCGGAGGAGTTCTCCAACAGCCTGACGCCCCTCTCCGACCAGCTGGACCCGGAGGGGCTGGAGGCCTATCTGACGACGGCCTACGGCCTGAACCGGGCGGACTGGGTGGACGCCGTGGCCGCCTACGCCCAGGGGCTCCAGGCCTATGAGCTGGCGGTGATCCGGCTGTCCGCCGATGCCGACGCCGGGGCGGCGGAGGAGCTGCTGCTGGACTATCTGGAGAGCCGCCGGGCCGATTTCACGGGCTACGCTCCCGACCAGGCCGCTCTGGTGGAGGACGCCCTGCTGCTCCGTCAGGGCCGCTGGCTGCTGCTGGCGATCTGCCCCGACCCAGAGGGGGCCAGGGAGGCCTTCCTCACCCGCTTCGAGGGGGAGGCCGCCCAGCCGGTGTCCCGTCCCTACACGGTGGAGCGGGACAGCCGGGGCTATGTGGTCTTTGATCCTCCCAACGAGGAGGAAATGCCCCTTTACGACACCGTGCCGGTGGTGGATGCCTACCGCTCCGGGGATACCTCCGCCCTGTCGGAGCAGGACAAGGCCATTCTGGAGGTGTGCCGTCAGGTGCTGGCCGAGGAGATCCACGACGGGATGTCCCCGGCGGAGCAGGAGCTGGCAGTCCACGACTGGATCATCGACCACGCCGACTACGACCAGGCCCATTCCTCCCCCAACCGCAGCCACCCCTACGGCCTGCTGGTGGAGGGACAGGCCATCTGCATGGGGTACGCCAACACCTTCCAGCTGTTCATGGACCTGCTGGATATCCCCTGCGTGACGGTAATCGGGGCCTCCAGCGACTCCCGGGAGGACCACGCCTGGAACCTGGTCCAGCTGGACGGGGACTGGTACGCGGTGGACATCACCTGGGACGACCCGCTGGGCTACTATGAGAATGCGCCCGCCGCCAATGAGGCAAACCACCACACCTATTTCAATGTAACCAGCGACTTTCTCCGGCAGACCGACCACCAGTGGGACTACGACGCCGTCCAGGAGGCGGAGGGCACTTACTGGACCTGGCGGCATTTGAACCGGAGCCGCTGAACCCCCCGTACATCAAACGAGGTGCTGCTGCAAGCTTTTTGCAGCAGCACCTCGTTTCATATGAGCGGATCAGCTCTGCTCACACCTGACCTGGAGGGACGGCGGGTCCGGCAGAAATTCTTCCGCCATCAGCCGCCTCGCCTCCGCCAGTGTGCGCTCATACTGCGCTTTCCGCTTCCCATTGACCACGCCCGCACAGACCGGACAGCCCCGTTTCTGCTTTCCGGCCCGGGAATAAACAGCCGCTTTCCAAATATGCCCTTCCGCACAGATCCACCAGACCTTTTTATGGGACCCCGCTGTGACCATCCGAGGTGTCAGCGTGCCATTGAGGGTCGGGTGCCATTGGTCGGCGATTTGGGGCTGGGTTGTGGCAAGATCATTAAAGCCTGCCAAAACCTTTTTCCCGGCACAATAGGGACAGGCGGAGTTTCGCATGGTCCGCATTCCCACCGCGGCGATGTACTCGTGTCCCAGCGGACAGCGCCACCATACGCGGCGCTTGCTGGTGGGCGTAACCTGAGAGGGCAGCAGCGGCTGATTTTTGGTGGGGTGCCACTGCTTGGCCACCTCCGGGAACTGGGAGGCCATGTCATTTTCCCCCGGCAGAATGACCCGACCGGCACAGACCGGGCAGCCCGTCCCGTCCAAGGTACGGGACTGAACGGAGGCCCGCCACTCATGCCCTTTCTGACACCGCCACCAAACCTTCCGCTTGATGCCGAAGGTCACCTGACAGGGCTTCAGTCCGCCGTTCCTGGTGGGATGCCACTCCCGGGCCAGATGGGGAAACCGGCTCTCCAGATCCTTGGCGCCTGGGACCACAGCACGGTTGGCACCCACCGGGCGGCTGTCTTTGCGGTAGAAGTCGGCGAGGGTTGCTCCTATGTCGCGCCCTTCCCGCTTTAACAGGCTGTATCGTGAATGGCGGATGATCGCTTGATTGCCTGATCGCTTTATGAGCGCCTTGGTGTGCCGCCGGACCATCCAGGACACAGTTTGTCCCCCTTGAACGGTTTTCAAGTGACTCACCCCCCGCAGATCACAGACTCAACATTCTGTGGCTATCGCACAAGTCCCAGCCGGTGAAGCCAGGCTGCGGGGCAGATTCTGTTTACCGCATAATAGTTCTGAAGTTCGCAGGTTCTGCCCCCTTATGGCAAGATATCATACCACAAAAAGTTTGATAAACCTAGGAATCGGCCCTGGTTTTCACCAATTTGACGAGCCTGTGACATTACCTGTGCCTCTACCAAAGGCCAACGCGGTTCTGAGTCCCCCGATGGGTAAAAAAAAGACACGACGTATGTCGTGTCTTCAGCCTGTAGAAAAACCTGCTTTGGCAATCAGGCCAGAGCAGGTTTTTTGCATGAAAAGTAAAAGAACAGAGAAAAAGGAAGAAGATTTCCTCTCCATCTTGTTGGTTTGCGGAGATCCGACCCTGGATG
>DWXO01000057.1 GCA_019119165.1 Candidatus Flavonifractor intestinigallinarum
TCCCCGGCGTTTTTGGGTAAGACTCAGTTCAGGCCGTCCAGCACGCTCTTGGCGGCGTCGGCGTCGGCGGCCACCACCAGCAGGGCGGTGTTGCCGGTCTGCTCCACGATGGCGTGGTTGAGCTTGTCCACCTCTCCGGGCATATAGCTCTCCAGGGCGGTGATCTGATCGCTGACCCGCTTGTCCAGGGCCTCCTTGGCGGTCTTGGCGGCGTCAGCGTCGCTGAGGGTGAGCACGGCGATCTCCTCCGCGCCCATGGACAGGGAGGCGTACACCGCGCAGTCGGTGATGGTGGCGGGGTCGATGCCGTACATGACGGCGGCGGTGTCCTTATCCAGGGTGTCCAGGGTGTCGCTGAAGGCGGTGGACTCCAGCAGGGCCTTGGCGGTGGCGGCGGGGTCGTAGCTCTTGGCGCTTGAGCCGCCTCCGCAGGCGCTCAGACACAGGCACAGGGCCAGCACGCCGGGCAGCAGTCGCTTCAACAGATTTTTCATGGTTCTCTATCTCCTTCCATATTATCCGCATGGGTTTGACCGGCCTGATAGACCGCCGGGTCCACGGTGTGTTCCATCAGACAGGTCAGCCATGTTTCATACAAGGGGCGCGTGAAATGAATGCCGTCGGAGGTGGCTCCCTCCGGCAGGGTATCGCCGTCGCCCATCAGGGCGCTGTACACGTCCACCAGCACCACCTGATGCTCCCGGGCCAGCTGGGCGAACAGCTGGTTAAAGACCTGTACCCGGGCGTTGGTGATGCAGGAGGCCTGACCGTAGACCTTGCATTTGGCCTCGTCCACCGGGGCCAGATTTTGCAGATAGATCACGGCGCCCGGCTGGAGGGCCTTTACCTCTTCTATAAAGACGCCGAAGGTGTGCAAATAGTTTTCCTCATTGTAATAACCCAGCTCATTCATGCCGAAGGCTATGTAGATCTTGCCGAACTGGGGCCCCTTCTCCAGGGCCTCCACAATGGAATAGTCCTGGCCGTCCACCGTCACCAGGCCGGGGTTGTTCACCCCAAAGACGGTCAGTCCGGTGTGGTCGTAGAAGGTGGCGCCCTTGACGCCGCTGTACAGCTCCAGCCCCTGGGTGCGGGAGTCGCCGATGAACAGGGCGTCGGAGAAGTAGTCCATATCCACCGGCTGGGTCTTGGGGGCGGGCTGGGTGAAATCAAAAGCGGGAATGGGCGTGGGGGTAGGCGCGACTGTGGGGATGGGGGTGACGGCGGCGGTGGGGATGGGGTCGGCCCCCTGGGCCGGGGACCGGCTAAGTACCGGAACGGTGACCAGGACCACACCCACCGCAATGGCCGCCAGCACCAGGGGCAGACGCCGCCGGGCGGGCGGCGGGGGACTTTTGGTGAGCTGGTAATAGAGGGAGCGGGACAAATTGAAACACCTCGTTTGAAGTTTAGAGATGGGGGCCGTCCAGCACCAGAGGGGGCAGCTCCTCCAGCCGGGCCAGCTCCCAGGTGGGGGCAGCGGGGCCGGGATTGGGCAGGCGGCGGGGGTTGTACCAGGCGGTATCCAGCCCCATGGCGGCGGCGCCGCCGATGTCGGAGGTCAGGTTATCCCCCACCATCAGGGCCCGGCTCGGGTCGGCCACCCCCAGGGCGTCCAGCACCGGGCGGAAAAAGGCGGGGCTGGGCTTGGAGGCCCCCACCTCCTCGGAGATAAAGAGATGGGGAATGAGTTCTTTCAAAGGGGAGCGGTCAAACCGGCCCCGCTGGGCCCGGGCCACGCCGTTGGTAAGGATGGCCAGGGTGCAGTGTTCCCCCAGGGTCCGGCAGACCTCCTCCGCGCCGGGGAGAAGGAAGGCCTGCTCCCCCAGCCGGTCCAGGTAGGTGCGGTTGAGGGCGGCGGGGTCGGCCTCCACTCCCAGGGCGGCGGTGAGCCGGGCAAAGCGCTCCACCACCAGCCACTCCCGGGTGGCCACTCCCCGGTCCAGCATGGCCCACAGGGAACTGTTGATGGACACATAGAGGGCCTCGGTCTCCGGGGGACAGGGGATGGAGAAGGCCTCCAGAGCCAGGCGCAGGGCCTCGTGCTCCGAGCGGTCAAAGTCGAACAGGGTATTATCCGCGTCCAGCAGGACGAAATCGTAGCGTCTCATGGGTGTTTTCCTCCGGGAAGGGACCGCCGGTGATTCTGGTAGTTGGTGACCAGGCGGGCCAGGGAGGCCACCATCAGCACGCCCACCGCCAGGGCCCCGGCCAGGCCCAGGGTGTGGAGCAAAGACTCCAGGAACAGGGAGGTCTCCCCGCTCATGGCGTGCTCCATGGTGTAGTAGATGCCGCCGCCGGGCACCAGGGGGAAGAGGGCCACCAGCAGGTAGCTGGTCACCGGGCACCGGCGCAGCCGGGCCATGATCTCCGACCAGGCGGAGATGGCCAGGGCGGCAAAAAAGGACTGGATGATGTCGCTGTGGACCAGGGGGGCGGCCAGCAGATAGACCAGCCAGCCCAGGGCCCCGCCGCCGGCGCAGATGAGCATACCGGCGGCTCCGTGGATGTTGAACAGCAGGGAAAAGCCGATGCAGGCCAGGAAGGCGTAGATACAGGGCAGATAGTAGGTAAACTGTTCCATGTCAGCCTCCCATCAGCATCCGGATCAGGCCCAGGGCCAGGGCGGTGCCCAGGGCGATGGCCGCTCCGATGAGCAAAGCCTCGGCGGCCTTGCTGATGCCGGCCACCATATCCCCGGCCATAATGTCCCGCATGGCGTTGGTGAAGGCGATGCCGGGCACCAGGGCCATGAGAGCGCCGATGATGATACTGTCGGAATTCTGGCCGATGCCGGCGGCGGTGAGGGCCAGGGCCACAAAGGCGGAGACCGCCGCGCCGGCGATGGTTTTGAAGAAGAGGTTAGCCCCCAGCTTGGAGGTGAAAGCCATACACAGGCAGATCACCATGCCGCAGACGCCGCCGCAGATACCATCCCATACCGAGCCGCCGTAGAACAGGGAGAACATCCCGCAGCCCAGAAAGTGGGCCAGCAGCTGGACGGGGAGGGAGTAGACCTTGTGGGTGCGCTCGATCTGGCGCATACTGTCCAGGGCCACCTCAAAGGGGGGCGTCTCCCGGCACAGGCGGCGGCACAGGTCGTTGTACCGCTCCAGCAGATAGATGTCGGTGCCGTGGTTGGGCATCCGGCGGATCTGGGTCATAGGCTCTCCCTGGGGGGAGGTGAGGCTGACGATGATGCAGTTGGGGATGGCAAAGACCTCCCCTCGCTCGGCCCCGTAGGCCTGGAGCAGGCGGCTGATGGACTCCTCCACCCGGTAGATCTCCGCTCCGCTGAGCATAAGCCGGAAGCCCATTTCGCTTACGATTTCCAGCAGCTCGTTATAATCCGGCTTCAACGGGGAGACCTCCTTTCTGCAAAAAGCGCGGTGTTCCAACGGACATCGGTTTACAGCTTATCACATTTCCACCGGGATATCCATACCTTTCTCGGAAATATTCCGGGCCTTGGGAAAAAGGGAAGTATTGAATATAAAAATGGGATTTGATACAATAATGTCTGATGAATAAACCGAAAATCGGTTTATTCCCGCGGCGGTAGCCGCGCAATTCCATAAAACGGCTCAAGGGAGCCGATTTTGTGGAATTCAGCCATTGTTATCATGCGTATTTCCATGGGTGCGTTGAGACGCACCCATGGAAGGTGCAAGGTTTTTTGGATAACTTCGTCCAAAAACCTTGCACCTGAACAAAGCTATTTGGCCTTGAAAGCTTTGGCTTTCAAGCCTTCCAGCTTTGTTCATTACGCATTTACAATAGCAATACCAAGAAAATAGGAAAGAGAGGTGGTCTTATGCCGCCCAGGGAAAAGACGCCTGCGGAGAAAGCGGCAGAGAAGGCCCGTATTCTGGACGCCGCCCTGGACATCCTGGCGGCCGACGGCTACGAGGGCCTGACCATGCGCCGGCTGGGTCAGAAAATCGGCGCCTCAGCCACCAAGATCTATCTCTATTTTGTCAACAAGGACGAGGTATACCTGTCGGTGGTCATTGAGGGATACCGCCAGCTGTGCGACAGCCTGCGGCAGGCCATGGAGCAGGCCTCCGGCGGGGAGGCCCGGTTTGACGCCTTCCTGCGCACCTATCTGTCCTTCGCCTGGAGCCACCCCACCTTTTATGAGGTGATGGCCCTGAAAAAGATCCCCATGCAGGCCGACTATGCCGGCACCGAGATGGAGGATGTGGCCCGGCGGAAGTATGAGGCGGGGATGGAGGTCTTTACCCTCACCCGGCAGGTGATGGAGGGGTACCTGGAGGAGAAGGGCTATGTGCTGTCGGTATCCCGGGACGCGGCGGCCTTCTCCATCATCGTATTTCTCAACGGCCTGCTCAATACCTACTACAACAAACTGGCCCACACCGTGTTCTCCGAGTTTTCCGAGCTGGACCGGCTGCCGGACGACTGCATCCGGCTGCTGAAAAATTCCTTCCGCAACAGCGTGCTGCCGGAGGGGGACGAGTTTAAGACAAATCAGGTGAGTGAAGGATGACGGAGGAAGAAAAGATCTTTGCGGGGAAGATGTTCGATCCCCGGCGGCAGGAGCTGAAGGACCTGAAGCACAAGGCCCATGAGGCCTGCCGGAAGTACAATGCCATGGACGAGTACGAC
Source organism: Candidatus Flavonifractor intestinigallinarum (assembly GCA_019119165.1). Taxonomy (GTDB): domain Bacteria; phylum Bacillota; class Clostridia; order Oscillospirales; family Oscillospiraceae; genus Flavonifractor; species Flavonifractor intestinigallinarum. The sequence continues at coordinate 4,630 of DWXO01000057.1, forward strand.
CCCGGCCGGGGTAAGGTGCTCCGGGCCATCCTGGGACGAGCGGGCAAGGCCTGCTACTTCCAGGGCCCGGTCCAGTTCAACTACGGCTGCCACACCTTCATTGGAGAGAACTTTTTTGCCAACTTCAACCTGATGGTGATGGACGACGCCCGGGTCTGGATCGGGGATAACGTGTGCTTTGGGCCCAACGTGTCCCTGATGGCCACCAACCACCCCCTGCCCGCCCAGGCGCGCACCGGCCTGGACGGGGAGGGCCGCACCACCATGGCGGAGTTTGCCCGGGAGATCCGCATCGGCAACGGGGTGTGGCTGGCCTGTAACGTGGTGGTGCTGGACGGCGTCACCATCGGAGACGGGGCGGTGATCGGCGCGGGCAGCGTGGTCACCAAGGACATCCCCGCCGGCTGGCTGGCCTTCGGCAACCCCTGCCGCCCCATCCGCCCCATCACGGAGGCGGACAGCAGGCGGGAGCTGATCCTGGAGGAGGATCTGGACCACTTTGCCTGGAATCTCTCAACATAAAAAAGTGCGCCGCATCTGCGGCGCGCTCAGCCTGTAGAAAAACCTGCTTTGGCAATCAGGCCAGAGCAGGTTTTTTGCATGAAAAGTAAAAGAACAGAGAAAAAGGAAGAAGATTTCCTCTCCATCTTGTTGGTTTGCGGAGATCCGACCCTGGA
>DWXO01000058.1 GCA_019119165.1 Candidatus Flavonifractor intestinigallinarum
TACTACAACAACCGCAGAATTAAGGCAAAGCTAAAGGGCTTGCCGCCTGCAATACACAGACAACAAGCCCTTTCGGCTTCTTAAACAATTTTCGATTTCAAATATTGTCTAACTTTTTGGGGTCACTTCAAAATGACCTGGGGAACCTACTATTTCTTTTATGAGTGCCCGCAGTGCGGCAAGAAGTACCGCTATGAGCTGGAGTTTGCCTCCGAGCCCGAGTTCGGCTTCTGCCCCGACTGCCATGTGATGGGCACCTTTGTGGGAGAGACCAAGGACAACAAGCAGGGCGAGGACAAGTTCGTGGATTACGAATTTGTGTAAGTCCCGCGACGCAAAAAAAGGACGCCGAAAGGCGTCCTTTTTTGCGCGATCAGTCGGGCTGCGTGACGGTGCCGCTCTGGGTGATGTCCAGCATATCGGCGGTGATGTCGGTGGTGTAGGGGTTGAGCCCGGAGGTGTTGACGATCTCCAGCACCTTGCCCGGGTAGAGCTCGTAGCACCAGTCCACGCCCTTGTATTTGACCGTGCCGTCCCCCGGCAGGGAGGTGGCGGTCACATTGTCGAAGTCGAAGGACAGGCCCTTGTCGGCGAAGAAGGCCAGGTCGGTGACGCTCAGGTCGGTCTCCACATTCTCCATAAAGATGTCGTAGTAGGTGGGCAGGTTGAGAGGCTGGGAGATGGCCTTTTTGAGCACCGTCATGATCAGCTCCCGCTGGGTCTTGGTGCGGCCGATGTCGGCGTCGGGATAGGCGTCATAGATGTTGTGGGGATAGACGCCGGGGCCGTCGGAGTTTTTCCGGCAGCGCACCACCTTCAGGGCATCGGTGCCGGTAAGATACTGCATCCCAGGCTCAAAGTGGATGTGCAGGTCCTGGGTGGGATCGTCGTAGGACATATGCACCGGCACGTTGAAGTTGACGCCCCCCACCGCGTCCACCAGGCGTACAAAGCCCTGGGTGTTCACCTTCACATAGAAGTCGATGGGGAAGCCCACAATGTTCCGGACCTCCTCCTTCAAAGCGTCAATGCCGTTGTAGGGGTACATATTGCACAGCTTGTAGAAGTGCTTCCCCTTGCTGGAGACTCCCTCGATCAGGGTGTCCCGGGGGATGGAGACCATGGCAATGGTCTGGTTTACCGTGTCATAGGTGGCCACGATCATGGTGTCCACATTGCCGCTGGCCTGGTCGCTGGCGCACAGCAGGAAGGTGTAGGTGTAGTCCTTCCGCTGCATAGCCTGCTGGGCGCTCTCCTCCGGGTCGGGGGACTGGAGGGTATTGCCGCCGCTCTCCGCCGGCGGGGGCGTCTCCTCCGCGATCTTGGGGGGCTGGGCCAGCAGCTTGAAGGTGATGATGAAGGCCACTACCAGTACGGCCACCACCGCCAGAATGATAAACAGGATCTTGGCCACCTTCTGTCCCGGGGACAGAGGGATCTTCTCTTTCTTCATCAGCCGCTTGGCCATGGCTGTCACGCCTTTCTTTGGTAATATATGCCGTTATGTATTGCTTTTGTGGTTAGAATGACCACATTATATCGAATTAGACGGACAGCGACAAGAAAAAGTTTCCCGACCTTAAGCTTCTTTATAAAATATTCAGGATTCCCCCACGAACCGGCTGCGGATGCTGAGGGTGGCGGCGGTGAGGGAATTGACCGCCCCTAGCAGATCCATCAGCAGCTGATTCTGTCGGGCCAGCTCCTCCAGCACCCGGTCCATGCCCTCTCCCCCCAATGATGGCGGGGACCAGACAGGGGCGCTCCAGCAGGGGATGGGGTGGGCATACCGCTTCATGGCGGGCTCCGCCGGATGGCTCTGGGCCAGAATGGCGGCGGCCCGCTGCCGGGCCTCCTGGTCCCGGGCGCTCTGACAGGCGGGTTGGTTCATAGAAAACACCTCCTTTTCACCCCTTATCCTATGCCGGGAGGGGCCTTCTCGTCCGTCGGGGCCAGAATTGGGGAATTTGCCCGTTGACATTTTGGGGGGAAATGGTACACTGAACTGGACCGTATGAAGAGCAAACGCTCATGCGGTCCAGAAAGGAACGAGGTACCATGAAGAAACTGCTTGCACTGGGCCTGACTGTGGCCCTGGCGCTGGGCCTTGCCGCCTGCGCCTCCAATCCCGCTCCGGCGGAGAGCACCCCTCCCGCCGAAACCACCCCCGCGGCGGAGACCACTCCCGCCCAGTCCGAGACCCCCGCCCTGGAGGGGACCGAGATCAACCTGGGCCTGCTCAACGGCCCCACCGGCATGGGGGCCGCCAAGCTGCTGGCTGACAACGACGCCGGCGAGACCGTCAACCACTACAATGTGACCATGGGCTCCGATCCCTCCACCGATATCGTGCCCAAGCTGAACAGCGGGGAGCTGGACATGGCCGCCCTGCCCACCAATGTGGCCGCTAACCTGTACAACAAGACCGGCAATGTGCAGCTGCTGGCCTTGAACACCCTGGGTGTGCTCCACATTCTGGAGAATGGCAATACCGTCAACTCCCTGGCCGACCTGTCCGGCAAGACCATCTACGCCATCAATCAGGGCACCAACACCGAGTATGTGCTGGACTACCTGCTGACTCAGAACGGCCTGGACCCGGACACCGATGTGGACATTCAGTGGAAAACCAGCGAGGAGGTCACCACTCTGATGGCCTCCGGCGAGATCGACCTGTGTATGCTCCCCGTGCCCGCCGCCGCCACCGTGCTGATGCAGAACAGCGACGTGCGGGACGCCATCGACCTGAGCGACGCCTGGACGGAGTCCGGGGCCTCCGGCACCTTCACCATGGGCTGCGTGGTGGTGCGCGCCGAGTTCGCCCAGGAGCATCCCGAGGCGGTGGAAGCCTTCCTGCAGGAGTATGAGGCCTCCATCAACTACATCAAGGACAACCCGGAGGAGGGCGGCCAGCTCATCGAGCAGTACGGCATTGTGCCCAAGGCCGCCATTGCCACCGCGGCCATCCCCCAGGCCAATATGATTTTTGTGGCCGGTGAGGACCTGAAGTCCATCTCCAGCTACTACGAGGTGCTCTTCGCCGCCGACCCCACTTCGATCGGAGGTTCCATCCCCGATGACGCTTTCTACTACATCCCGTAATCCAAACCGGAATAGATTACTGCGAGCTGTCATACCCCTGGCCTTCTGGCTGGGGGTTTGGCAGCTTGCGGCCTTTTTGGTGGACCTGAGGACCGACGGCCACGGGGCCCTGCTGCTGCCCTATCCCATGCTGGTAGCCGGGCGGCTGTGGGCTCTGGCGGGACAGGCTGCCTTCTGGCAGTCGGCGGCGGTGACCCTGGGCCGTATCTTTGGGGGCTTTGCCGCCGGCGCGGCGGTGGGGGCTCTGGTGGCGGCGGCCACCTCCGCCCTCCGGGGGGCGGACTGGGTGCTCACCCCGGCGGTGAAGGTGATCCGGGCCATCCCGGTGGCCTCCTTTATTGTGCTGGTGCTGCTGTGGGCTCCCTCCTCCGGCTGGGTGCCCGCCATCGTGTCCGGCCTGATGGTGCTGCCGGTGCTGTGGGGCAACGTGAGCCGGGGGGTGGCGCAGACCGACCCCCTGCTGCTGGAGGCCGCCCGTGCCTACCGCTTTGGCCGGGGCAAGACCCTCCGGCTGGTGTATCTGCCCTCGGTGCGGCCCTACTTTGTCAGCGGCTGCGCCACCGGCCTGGGCCTGGCCTGGAAGGCAGGGGTGGCCGCCGAGGTGCTGTGCCAGCCCAAGCTGGCCATCGGCACCCAGCTCTACCGGGCCAAGATCACTCTGGAGACCCCTGATCTGTTTGCCTGGACGGCGGTGGTCATCGTGCTGAGTTTCCTGCTGGAATATGTGCTGGGCTTCCTGTTCCGGCGGCTGGGAGGGGATAAAACGTGATATCGATGAAAAATATTACCGTGCGTTTTGGAGAAAAGACGGTGTTGGACCATTTTTCTCTCCAACTGCCCGAGGATGGGATTACCGCCCTGTCCGGTTCCTCCGGCTGCGGAAAGACCACCCTGCTGCGGGTGCTGGCTGGACTTCAGCCGGTGGAAGAGGGCATTGTGGCCACCCCGGCGGACCCGGTGATCCTCTTTCAGGAGAACCGGCTGCTGCCCTGGCGGACGGTGGAGCAGCACATTGCCGATGTGCTGCCCCGGGAGCGCCGGGGGGAGATCTCCCGCTGGCTGGCCCTGGCGGAGCTGGAGGGGGAGGAGAAGGGCTGTCCCGCCGCCCTGTCCGGCGGCATGGGGCGGCGGCTGGCCCTGGCCCGGGCTCTGGCCTGCGGCGGAGGGCTCATATTGCTGGACGAGCCCTTTGCCGGGGTGGACGCCCCCCGGGCCGCCCGCATCCTGGAGCGGGTGCGCTCACTGGGCCTGCCGGTGGTGCTGTCCAGCCATGAGCGGGAGACGGTGGCTCTGTGCGACCAGGTGATCCACCTGGATGGGCCGCCCCTCAGACAGCTGTGATTTTTGGGTTGCTTTCAGAATCTCTAAGGATTTGTGAAAAAAAGCGAAAGCGCGTTGCGCTTTCGCTTTTTTGTGATAAAATGGGAATCATGAATTTTTGGTAAAGGCAGCGTAATGATATGAGCAATCCCATCGAAACGCCTGAGGCTCCGGAGGTGCTGGAGCCCCAGACGTCCCCCAAACGGCGGTTCCGGCTGAAATGGCCCAAGCTGCCGCTGAGTCCCCGCCAGTATTGGTGGACCACCATGGTACTGCTGATCGTGGTGCCGCTGCTCTCCTTCACCATGGTGGAGTATCTGAACTATAACGACCCCTGGAAGGATTTTACCCCCGCTCAGATCCTGCTGAATCTGGTGTGGTACTACTTCGGGGAACTGTTCTTCTACTTCCTCCGGGGACGGCGCAGCGGCGCGGTGAAGCTGGGCCTGGGCATCGCCTGGGGCTTCGGCTGCGCCAACCACTACCTCATCGCCTTCCGGGGCCGCACCCTCTTCCCGGCGGACTTCCTCAGCCTGGGTACCGCCGCCAACGTGGCGGGCAACTATGACTATACCTTCTCTCAGCGCCAGTGGATCACCCTGATCATCATGATCGCGGTGATTTTGGCCATGAAGGTATTGCCTGACGAACCCCGGAAAAAGTTTTCCTGGAAGGTGTTCGGGGCCTCGGCGGGGGCGGCCGCGGTGTTCCTGTCGGTGTTTTTCGGCACCGGTATGGTGGAAAAGCTGGGCATCGAGCCCTCCATGTGGACCACCCGGGGCAACGGCCTCTTTCTCAACTTTGCCGTGTGCATGAAGTACATGAAGGTGGACAAGCCGGATACATACTCCCAGCAGACCCTGGATACCCTGGGGACGGAATATGGAAGCGACGATCTGTCGGTGACGGTGGCAGACCCGGACGGCACGGTGCGGCCGGTGAATGTCATTGTCATTATGAACGAGTCCTTTTCCGACCTGAGTGTGCTGCCGGAGGTGGAGACCAACCAGGACGCCATGCCCTTCATTCGTTCCCTGACAGAGAACACCATCAAGGGCTATGCCTACTCCTCGGTGTTCGGCGGCACCACCGCCAACTCGGAGTATGAGTTCCTCACCGGCAACACCACCGCCTGCCTGCCCGCCGGTACGGTGCCCTACCAGATGTATGTCTCCGACAGGGACCCCACTCTGGTAAGCCAGATGAAGGCCCTGGGCTACACCGCCATCGCCGCCCACCCCTACCGCTCCTCCGGCTGGAACCGGCCCGCGGTGTACAGCGATTATGGCTTTGATGAGGTGTATTTTGAAAGCGACTTCCAGAACCGCACCTATATGCGGGGGGACGAGAAAACCGGGTATGTCACCGATCAGTGTGACTATGAAAATCTGATCCGGATGTATGAGGAGAAGGAGGCGGGGGAGCCCCTGTTTCTCTTCAATGTCACCATGCAGAACCACAGCGGCTATCAGATGTCCTGGGACAACCTGCCACGGGAGGTGTGGCTCACCGGCAGCCTGGAGGGCAGGTTCCAGACGGTGAACCAGTACCTGTCCCTCATCTACCAGAGCGATCAGGCATTTGAATATCTGATCGATTACTTCTCCCAGGTGGAGGAGCCCACCATAATCCTTCTCTTTGGGGACCACCAGCCCCAGGTGGCCACCAACTTCTACACCGATGTGCTGGGGGAGAACCCGGATACCGCCCTGGCCCAGAAGAAGCAGATGGTACCCTTCCTGCTGTGGGCCAACTACGACATTCCCGAGGCGGAGGGAGTGGAGCTCTCCCTTAACTACCTGTCCGCCCTGCTGATGGATACCGCCAACCTGCCCATGACCGGCTACCAGAAGTTTTTGTCCCAGCTGCGGGAGACTGTCCCGGTGGTCAACACCGTGGGGGTGCGGGACGCCCAGGGGAACTGGTACGGGGAGAACGAGACTCTGCCCGACGACCTGGACGCCGCCATTGAGAAATACCAGGTGCTGCTGTACAATAACATCTTCGACAAGTCCAACCGGCTGGAGCAGTTCTTCAGCCTGACGGAATAGACGACGCGCCCCCGGAGGGAATTCCCTCCGGGGGCGCGTTTTGTTCAACACAGGCCCAGAAGATAGCGGCAGCAGAATCGCTTGTACCAGGGCAGGGCCTTGTCCACCTGGGCGGAGACGGTGCGGGCGGCTTCCACGGCGGTCTGCCGTTCTTCCTCCGTCAGAGTGTGGGGGCTGAATCTGGCCTTCTTGGCCAGTTCAAAGACCTCCTCCGGGGTCTGGCCGCCCCACTTCTCCAACTTTTTCAGGTGGAGGTAGGCGGCAATGACCGCCTGGTTGGTATTTGCCTGCCGGAATTTCTTGTCCCGCCGTGCCCGGCCGATGGCCCGCCGGGCGGGGAAGGCCAGAACCACCAGCACCACAGCCAGAGGGATCAGGAGGAATCTAAGATCCACAGGGGCGGCCTCCTCCGGCTTGTCCTCCGGATCGTCAGGGGCGGCGGAGGGCCGGGCGGAGGGCTGGGCGCTTTGGGTGGGCGTGGGGGTGGGAGTGGCGGTGGGCGTGGGAGTGGGCTCCACCGTGCCGCTCTGGCCGGGGTTGCTGCCGGCGTAGGCGGGGGTGACTTCCACCGGCTCCCAGCCGTAGCCGGGAATATAGACCTCCACCCAGGCGTGGGCGGCGGAGTCCGGCACATTCACATGGCCGGAGGAGGGCACGTCGGCCACATAGCCGGTGACATACCGGGCGGGGATGCCCATGGCCCGCAGCATGAGGGTGGCGGCGCTGGCATAGTGCATACAGTATCCCCGGCGGCTTTCGGTGAGAAAATAGGTGACGAAATCCTCCCCCTCCGGGGTGGCGGGGGTGTTGGGATCGTACTGGGTAATGGAGGCCAGATAGTCGGCGACAGCCTGGGCGCTCTCCATCGTCCAAAGATGGATCAGGTTGATATCCGATTTTGTGAGGTCAGGAATACCGTTCTCCGAGGTAATGCCGTAGGAAAAATCGGGGGTACTGGTTATTTCCCTGCTGTCGCAGGCCTCCACGACCTGGGGCCAGAACTGCTCCGCAGCCTCTGCCATGGCATCCCACAGCTCGAGTGAGTCGGGGATGGTCAGATATTTGTCGTAGACAAAGGCCTGATAGCGCTCCTCTGCCTGACGGGCGTCCGGGGGCAGCGCCGCTCCGGAATCAGGGGAGCAGCCGGGCTGGATATACAGGGTGTGGGTCCACACATCCTCCCCACGGGCCAGATAGGAGTCGTACATAAACTTGGCGCCGCTGAGCTCGTCGGGCTGGGAGAGAATGTGGTAGGGGACGTACACATAGCCCGGATCGGCCCCCTCATTGCGGATGGTGACCTTGGCGTAGTCCTTGCCTGGGAAGGCATTCCGGTCGGCCAGGGCGGGGAAGTTCATGGGCTGGTAGCCGTCCAGGGCGTTGGACAGGTCGGAGAGGGAGAACTGGCCTGAGACCTCGTTGATGGGATAATAGAAGGGACCCAGGTCCTGGTAGTCCGATTCCTCCAGCGGCCCCCAGCCGTCACTGTCGTACACCGCGCTGGAAAAGCCCCGCAGGTAGATGCGCCCCCGCAGATCGGTGTCCACCTCCAGCACCGTCCGGCCGGAGAAGTTCAGAGGTCCGGCGTCATCCAGGGACACCTTGCCGTCGGCATTGGTAAAGGAGCCGCCGCTGCCGGAGCCGAAGGGGCCTTTGCCATTGAAGAGGGTGATGTTCAGATGGGAAGCCCAGTTGTTGATGGAGTCCAAAGCGTCGTCCGCCCACTGGGGCCGCTGATAGACGGACTGGGGCATGGCGGCGTTGAGCAGGAGCAGCAGCAGGGCCACCGCCGGAAAGGAGACCAGGGTAAGCCGGGCGGCCCCCTGTCGGTCCAACCGCAGTGCCAGGGAGCCCAGGCCCATCACGCACCAGGCCAGGATAAGCACCATCAGGGGGGGCCAGGCCGGGGTGACCGAGATGCACAGAGGCGCCAGCACGAAGGGGCCGGTGAGCAGGAAGGTAAAAGAAAAAGAGGGGTAGCGCACCACCGCCAGGGCCAGCAGCACCGCCAGCACCGCGGCCACCGCAAGAGCAAAGACGGTGGCAGCCCGAATCCACACCGCCATGGGCAGCTGGAGAATGGGCTCGATAAAGCCGTCCAGCTCCAGGCTGGTACACACCGTATTCACTACAGAACAGCGGAAGGTGATCTCTCCCAGCCGCATGGCGGTAAACAGCCGCCATACCGCCAGACCGTCGAGAAGCAGCACTCCGGCCATACCCGCCAGCATCCAGCGGGTGGGGAGGGCGCACAGCACGGTGAGCAGGATGGTCAGCAGCACGCAGCCGCCGAGAAAGACAGACATCTGAAAGGGCTGTCCCACCGCGGAGGAGAAGGACCAGAGGGAGCCGGTCAGCAGCAGGAAGAGCAGAATACCGCCGGTGAGCAGCTCCAGCCAGCCCGGCCGGGGCCGGGGCTGCCGTTTGGAATGCCGTTTCATCGTCCCCCTCCTTCCACGCCCTCCGGCGTCACATGGAGATGGCGCACCTTACCGCCGCCGGGCAGCCGGAGCGCCCCGTCCAGAATGGAGCGGCCTTCCAGCGGGGCGGGGGTGGAGAAGGCCCCGTCCAGACAGGCCAGCAGGGCGTTGGGGCTGTCCACCGCCCGGTCCTCCGCCACTCCGGTGAGGGGCGAGGCCCACTGAATATGGTGGGGCCGGTCCTGCTGCAGCAGCCAGCGGGACAGAGCCCACAGCTGGGCAAAGGTGCGGTCCAGGTCCTCGGGGGGGCCAAAGTGGTCGTAGGTCACCACGATGGCGGCCTGCTGAGGCTCCAGGGTCTCCCGTACCACCAGCTCGTCCTTTTTGGAGGACAGCTTCCAGTGGACCGACCGCAGGGGGTCCCCCACCCGGTACTCCCGCAGATCGTAGTCCTCGCCGGGGCCGCCGCCGGGGCGGGGGCGGAGCACCGTGCCGGCGTTCTCACCGGCGGCCAGCTCCTCCTTTCCCTCCAGCTCCAGATGGACGGGGAGAATGAGGACGGCCCGCTCCGGCCCCTTCCGCACCGGCAGGGGAAAGAGCCCCAGCAGATCGCAGCACACAGCCCCCTCCACCCGGCAGACCAGGCGGCCGCAGTGGGCGGCGGGCACCGTCAGCTCCGCCGGTTTCCGGGCGGTCAGCGTGAGCTTGCTCTCCCCGGACTCCCCGGTGAGCTGGTTGGTCCAGCCCAGCCTGACCCGGGGGCGGATCAGGGGCAGAAAGGAGGAGTGGTACAGGATGATACGGAACCGAGCGCTGCCCCCCACCGTGACCAGGGAGGCCTCAGGGACTGCCGAGGCCATACTCCCCATCCAGCCCGGCAGGGCCAGCAGCAGGGAGAGGATGGGAAGAACCAGAATGAGTACCAGCACAAAGGTGGACAGATAAAAGCGGAAAAAGATCTGAAAAAGCACCGCCATCCCCACCAGGACGGCGTATAAGATCCGACGGGCTGCCATGGCCTCACCCGATCTTGGGGGGCGGGACCTGCCGGAGGATCTCCGCCGCCGGCTGGAAGTTGCCGGTAGCTTCCGCCCTGGGGGAGAGGATGAGCCGGTGGGTCACCACGTCGGAAAAGACCATGGTCACATCCTCCGGGTTCACAAAGTCCCGGCCAAAGACCAGGGCGGCGGCCTTGGCCATGGCGGTGAGGGCCAGGGAGGCCCGGGGGCTGGCCCCCTGGACAATCATGGGGTGGCTGCGGGTGGCGTTGACCAGCCGGATGATATAGTCCAGCACCGGGTCGGACACAAAGACCCGGTCGGCCTGCTCCCGCAGAGCGGCCAGACCGTTCAGGTCCAGCACCCGGCGCACCTGGTCCAGAGGGTTGCCCCCCTGCTTGCGGCGCACCATGGCAAACTCGTCCGCCGGGGTGGGGTAGCCCATGGACAGCCGGATCATGAACCGGTCCATCTGGGAGTCGGGGAGGGGCTGGGTGCCCGAGGCCCCCGCCGGGTTCTGGGTGGCAATGACCAGGAAGGGCTGGGGCACCGGATGGGACACCCCGTCCACGGTGACCTGGCCCTCCTCCATGGCCTCCAGCAGGGCGGACTGGGTACGGCTGGTGGCCCGGTTCAGCTCGTCCGCCAGAAACAGATTGCACAGCACCGCGCCGGGCTGATACTCCATGGCGCCGGTGGCTTTGTTGTAGATGGAAAAACCGGTGATGTCCGAGGGCATCACGTCGGGAGTGAACTGCACACGGTTATATTGCAGGCTCAGGGCCTTGGAAAAGGCCAGAGCCATGGTGGTTTTACCCACGCCGGGAATGTCCTCCAGCAGAATGTGGCCCCGGGCCAGAATGGCCAGCAGCACCTTGGCAAGCACATTGTCCTTGCCCACTACCGCCTTCTTTACCTCGCCCAAAATCTCCAGGGCCTGCCTGTTGCCTTCCATGTTCCGACCTCCTTAAAAGGTAAATCTGGTTCTATTGTACCAGAGGGTTCCCTTATGTCAACTAAAATGAATAAAAAAGCCCCAATTGGAAAAAATCACGGCAGACCCTTGCACAAATGGCAGGTTTGTGGTATAGTACATACGTTAGTAGTAGAAGTATGGTGAGAGTGGGGTCGCGGCTCCGCTCTTTCTTATTGAAAAAACGGGGTATGTAAAATATTTACAGCCCTTTGCCGGAGGTGGATTATGGCCAAGGTAACTGAGCTGGTGTCCGCTCTGGCGGCCCCCCTGGTGGAGGCTGCCGGCTGCTCCCTGTGGGACGTGGAATATGTGCGGGAAGCGGGACAGTGGTTCCTGCGGGTCTATATTGATAAGGAAGGCGGCGTCTCCATCAACGACTGCGAGGCGGTGAGCCGTCCCCTGTCCGACGCCCTGGACGAGGCCGATCCCATTGAGGGCAGCTATGTGCTGGAGGTATCCTCCGCCGGCGCCGACCGCCCCCTGAAAAAGCCGGAGCACTTTGCCGCCTTTCTGGGGACTGAGGTGGAGGTGCGTCTCTACCGGGCGGTGGACGGTCGGAAGGACCATGTGGGCGTGCTCTCCGGCTATGAAAACGGCGACGTGACCATTGAGACGGCCGCCGGACCCAAAACCTTCGTCAAGAAGGATGTGGCCCAGACCCGGCTGTATGTGCGGTTTTAAGATGTAGGGGCGGACAGTGCCCGCCCGCGTTGAGGATAAGGAGACAGAGCTATGCCGAAGAAGAATGCCAAAGCGCAAAAGACCAACGAGCTGGACGGCAAGGAGTTTTTTGCCGCCATCAACCTGATCGAGAAGGAAAAGGGCATCCCCAAGTCCTATATGCTGGATAAGATCACCCAGGCCCTGGTATCCGCCTACAAGCGGGACCATGAGACCGCCGGTGACAACATTGTGGTGGAGGCCGACGAGGTGGCCGGTACCGTCCGGATGTTCGTCAAGAAGGACGTGGTGGAGGAGGTGGATAACCCCTGCACCGAGATGAGCCTGGAAATGGCCCGCTCCAAGCTGCCCCAGGCCCAGCTGGGAGATGTGATCCGTATCGAGATCAAGACCCGGGACTTTGGCCGCATCGCCGCCCAGACCGCCCGTCAGGTCATCATCCAGGGGATGCGCGAGGCCGAGCGGGGCATGGTGTACGATGAGTTCTCCTCCAAGGAGCACGAGATCCTCACCGGCGTGGTCACCCGCATCGACCCCCGCTCCGGCGCCGCCAGCCTGCGCATCGGCTCGGGCAGCGAAGCCACCGAGGCCTTCCTGGCCGCCGGCGAGCAGGTCAAGGGCGAGGAGTATGTGGAGGGAATGCGCCTGCGGGTGTATGTGGTGGAGGTCCGCCGCTCCACCAAGGGTCCCCAGGTCCTCATCTCCCGCACCCATCCCGGCCTGGTGAAGCGGCTGTTTGAGATGGAGGTGCCTGAGATCTACGACGGCACCGTGGAGGTCAAGTCCATCGCCCGTGAGGCTGGTTCCCGCACCAAGCTGGCCGTCTGGTCCGCCGATCCCAACGTGGACCCCATCGGCGCCTGCGTGGGCCCCCGGGGCCAGCGTGTCAACAACATCGTGGAGGAGCTGCGGGGCGAGAAGGTGGACATCGTCAAGTGGTCCGAGGACCCCGCCGTGTACATCGCCGCCGCCCTGTCCCCCGCCGATGTCATCAGCGTGGACATCCACGAGGAGGGTAAGACCTGCCGCGTGGTGGTGCCTGACGATCAGCTCTCCCTGGCCATCGGCAAGGAGGGCCAGAACGCCCGCCTGGCCGCCAAGCTGACCGGCTGGAAGATCGACATCAAGCCCGCCTCCGCCCCCGCCGACGAGGAAGTGGAGGACGAGGAGGATGTGATCCTGGAGGACGAGGCCGAGACCGAGGAATAAGTTCCGCGGGGGCGGTCTCCAAGGCTGAAACTGGCCCTCCTTGGGACCCGCCGCAGGCGGGACGGCGCTTGCGCCGCCCAAGCGTTTTGCCGGCGGCAAAACCTTGGTTCGGGGCAATTTACTTGCCCCGAACAGGATACAATCAGGGGTCCCCGCAAAAGGCTCCGCCTTTTGTGGGGCGGGCCAGAACGCCCGTCTGGCCGCCAAGCTGACCGGCTGGAAGATCGACATCAAGCCCGCCTCCGCCCCCGCCGACGAGGAAGTGGAGGACGAGGAGGATGTGATCCTGGAGGACGAGGCCGAGACCGAGGCGTAAGTCCTCAGTGATCAAATGAAATGGAAGGGGGGCAGAAGGATGCCCAAAAAGATTCCTATGCGTCAGTGCGTGGGCTGCCGGGAGATGAAGCCCAAGAAGGAGCTGATCCGGGTGGTGAAGAGCCCGGAGGGAGAGGTCTCCCTGGATTTCAAGGGAAAGAAGCCGGGCCGGGGGGCCTATGTGTGCCCCGACGAGGCCTGCCTGAAGCGGGCCCGGAAGGCCAAGGCGCTGGAGCGGGCCTTCTCCGCCCCCATGCCCGACGAGGTATATGAGGCACTGGAACAGCAGATGCGGGAGGGCGATCAGGATGGATAGCGTACTGCATCTGCTGGGCATTGCCCGCAAGGCGGGCCGTGTGGAGGTGGGGGAGGAGCCGGTCGGCGCCGCCGCCCGGGCCCATCAGGCCAAGCTGATCCTCACCGCCTGCGACGGCGCCGACAACAGCCTGCGCCGGGCGGCCCACTTTGCCGAGATCGGCAAGGCGCCCCACCTGCCCACGCCCTACACCAAGGGCGGCCTGGGCGGGGCCGTGGGCCGCTCCGCCTGCACCATGCTGGCCCTCACCGACGTGGGGCTGGCCGCCGCCATTGCCGCCAAGTTGGCCGAGGCCGATCCGGAGGGGTGTTCCGCCGCGGCGGAGCAGCTGAAGGTCCAGGCCGGCAAGGCCCTCCAGCGGCAGAAGGAACAGCGGGCCCACGAGAAGAACCTGCAAAAGAAAAACAAGAAGCCGTGGGCCCCGCCTCCCAAGGCGGCCAAACAGACCCAGAGTCCGCCCGCGGCCAAGAAGCAGGCAAAACCCTTTGCCCCCAAGGGCAAACTGACCATCAAGAAGCAGCAGCCATGAACAAGAAGTGGCTGAGGACAGATTGGAACAAGCAGGCTTGTTCCAATAAGAAAGCGCAGCGGTACCGCCGCGTTTTCCTATTGGCGCAAGCCGACCAGTTGGAGGTGGCTTTATTTGCTGAACAACAAATATCGTGTGCATGAGGTGGCCAAGGATTTCAACAAGAACTCCAAGGAGATCACCGACATTCTGACCAAATACGCAACGACCCCGAAAAACCATATGCAGCCTCTCACCGACCGAGAGCTGTCTCTGATTTTCGAGTATCTCACCCAGCACAACCAGGTGGAGAGCATCGAGAGCATCTACGCCGATGTGTACCGGGAGCCCAAGGCCGCAGCCAAGGAAGCGCCTGAGGCCGGGAAGGAGGAGCAGCGCTCCGCTCCCGCCCAGCAGCCCAACCAGAAGGGTGGAAAGCCTGTGAAGGAACATACCGCGCCCGTCAATAAGCCCGCCGCTCCCACGGAGCAGCCCAAGGCCCAGCAGCCCCAGCAGCAGCCCAGCCGTCCCGCCACCCGCGTCCCTGAGAAGAAGGTGGTGGACACCCGCAAGAGCGGCAATGTGAACCTGGAGAAGTACGACCAGCGTCTGGAGGACCTGGCCGCCGGCAAGACCAAGCAGATGCAGGCCGGCAAGCAGAAGTTCCAGGGCCGCAACCAGCGCAAGGGCGGCTTCCAGGGCGGCAACAAGCGCCGCCAGGAGGAGCAGGAGAAGATGCGCCGGCTCCAGATGGAGATCGCCAAAAAGACCCCCCTCACTGTCAAGATCCCCGACGAGATCGGCGTGGGCGAGCTGGCCTCCCGCATGAAAAAGACCGGCGCCGAGGTGGTCAAGACCCTGATGAAGAACGGCGTCATGGCCTCCCTCTCCGACGTTATCGACTTCGACACCGCCGCCATCATTGCCGAGGAGCTGGGCTGCAAGGTGGAGAAGGAGATTATCGTCACCATCGAGGAGCGGCTCATCGACACCGCCGAGGATAAGGAAGAGGACCTGCTGCCCCGTGCCCCCGTGGTGGTGGTTATGGGTCACGTGGACCACGGCAAGACCTCTCTGCTGGACTATATCCGCAATGCCCACGTGGCGGCGGGTGAGGCCGGCGGCATCACCCAGCACATCGGCGCCTATCAGGTGGAGGTCCAGGGCAAGCCCATCACCTTCCTGGACACCCCCGGCCACGAGGCCTTTACCGCCATGCGTGCCCGCGGCGCCATGATCACCGACGTGGCCATCCTGGTGGTGGCCGCCGACGACGGCATCATGCCCCAGACCGTGGAGTCCATCAACCACGCCAAGGCCGCCAA
>DWXO01000059.1 GCA_019119165.1 Candidatus Flavonifractor intestinigallinarum
TCCTGCTTCGACCACTGCATCAAAAGCCGCAACTACATCAACGTGTTGGTGACCTCCAAGCACCCCCGGCCCCAGTGGCTCACCATGGACGAGGCCATCAAGCACTGCACCCACGGCATCGGCATCTGGCAGTGGGCCTCCAACGACCAGGGGGCCGAGCCCGACGCGGTGCTGGCCTGCTGCGGGGAGACCCCCACCCTGGAGACCCTGGCCGCCGTCACCATTCTGCGGCGCTACCTGCCCGAACTGAAGGTGCGGGTGGTCAATGTGGTGGACCTGATGAAGCTCCAGCCCCACACCGAGCACCCCCACGGCCTCACCGACGAGGACTACGACGTGCTTTTCACCACCGACAAGCCCATCATCTTCGCCTTCCACGGCTACGCCACCCTGGTCCATGAGCTGACCTACCGCAGACACAACAAGAACCTGCATGTCCGGGGCTACAAGGAGGAGGGCGGCCTCACCACCCCCTTCGATATGCGGGTGCAAAACAACATCGACCGCTTCGACCTGGTCATCGACACCGTCAAGCGCCTGCCCCAGCTGGGCAACCGGGGTGCCTTCCTCATCCAGCTGATGAAGGACAAGCTGGTGGAGCACCGGCAGTACATCACCGCCCACGGCCAGGATATGCCCGAGATCCGGGACTGGCGGTGGAACGGCGGGGCGGGGATCTGATCCGCCTTGCCAAAGGGCCCGTTCTGTGCTAATCTTATAGAAATAGTATGGATGGGAAGGAAGCTGTTATGAACATCTATGAATCCTCCGAAAACTATCTGGAAGCCATCCTCAGCCTGAGAGAGCGCCACGGTATGGTGCGCTCCATCGACATCGCCAACGAGCTCCACTTCTCCAAGCCCAGTGTCAGCGTGGCCATGAAGAAGCTGCGGGAGAGCGGCTATATCGAGATGGACAAGGACGGCCTCATCTCCCTCCTCCCCGCCGGTGAGGAGATCGCCAAGCGGATCTATGAGCGCCACCAGCTGCTCACCCGGTTCTTTACCTATCTGGGGGTGAGTCCCGAGGTGGCCGCCGCCGACGCCTGCAAGATCGAGCACGACCTGAGCGAGGAGACCTTCCAGAAGATCAAGGAGCACGCCCTGGGCAAGGGTGGGCTCTCCCAGCCCTGAGCGCCCCTGTCACCGCGCAAAAATGGCCGCCGATGGCGGCCATTTTTTATGGAATCCCTTAGGAGAACGTACTATGACCTTCGATCAATTCAAAAAGACCTACGGCCTGTGCCTGGACAAGCAGCAGCAGGCCGCCGTTCAGACCGTGGACGGCCCGGTGCTGCTGCTGGCGGTGCCCGGCAGCGGCAAGACCACCGTGCTGGTCAGCCGCATCGGCTACCTGGTGCTGGGGCTGGGGGTGGACCCCAGGCGCATCCTCACCATGACCTACACCGTCTCCGCCGCCCGGGATATGCGCCGGCGCTTTGCCGCCCTCTTCGGGCCGGAGCTGGCGGAGGGGCTGGCCTTCCGCACCATCAACGGGGTGTGCTCCTCCATCATCCGCCGGTGCGAGCAGCTGGTGGACCAGAAGGCCTTTGATCTGCTGGAGGACACCGGACGGCAGGCCGCCCTTATCGGGGAGATCTGCCGCAATCTCACCCAGGAGTACGCCCCGGAGGCCACCATCAAGGCCATCCAGACCGCCATCACCTATGTAAAAAACTGCCTGCCCGGCCGGGCCGACCTGAACAGCGTGGACATCGACGGCATCGACTTCCCGGCCGTCTACAAGGCCTACAACCAGGCCCTGCGGCAGCGGCGGCTCATGGACTACGATGATCAGCTGGGCTACGCCTATCAAATTCTGCGGCGCTATCCCCAAATTCTCCAGGAGTGGCGGGGGCGATACCCCTATCTGTGCGTGGACGAGGCCCAGGACACCTCCCAGATCCAGCACGCCATCATCCGCCTGCTGGCGGGGAAGCAGGTCCAGCTCTTCATGGTGGGAGACGAGGACCAGAGCATTTACGGCTTCCGGGCGGCCTGCCCCCAGGCCCTCCACTCCTTTGAGAACACCTATCCCGGCGCCCGGGTGCTGCTGCTGGAACAGAACTACCGCTCCACCCGCCAGATCGTGGCAGCAGCCGACCGCTTCATCCGGCTCAACACCCAGCGCCGCCCCAAGACCATGCACGCCGCCGGGGGCGACGGCCCCGCCCTCCGACAGGTGGAGGTATACGACCGGCAGCGGCAGTATCAATATCTGGCCAAGGTGGCCCAAACCTGCGACCAGGAGACGGCTGTGCTCTATCGGGACAATGACAGCGCCCTCCCCCTCATGGACCTGCTGGAGCGCGCCGGTACCCCCTACCGCTGCCGCCAGGTGGACAGCGGCTTTTTCACCCACCGGGTGGTGCGGGACGTGACCAACCTGATCCGGCTGGCCCAGAACCCCTGGAACGGCGAGTTGTTCCTGGACCTCTATTACAAGCTGGGGGCGGGCATCAGCCGTGCCGCCGCCCAGGAAGCGGTCAACCAGAGTTCCCCCACTGGGGAAACTCTGCTGGAGTATCTGGCGGGCTGCTCCACCCTCTCCCCCTGGAGCCGCAAGCAGTGTAAAGCCCTTCAGACTCACATGAATAACCTGCTGGAGGAGCGGGCGGACAGGGCGGTGTACCGCATCGTCCACTTCATGGGCTACGGGGCATACCTGGAGGAGCGGGGGGCGGACACCGGCAAGCTGCCCATTCTGGAGGCCCTGGGGGCCAACGAACCCACCCCCGCCGGACTGCTGAACCGGCTGGAGGAACTGGAGGAGGTGGTGCGCCGGGGCTCGGCCCATCAGGACTGCCCCTTCATCCTGTCCACCATCCACTCCAGCAAGGGGCTGGAGTACGACCGGGTGATTCTGATGGACGTGGCCGACGGTCTGCTGCCCAAGCTGCCCCCCACCCCCAAAGAGAACGAGACCGAGGAGGAAATCAATCAGCGGGAGGAGGAGCGGCGGCTCTTCTATGTGGGCATGACCCGGGCCCGCCGGGAGCTGTGGGTCATGCGCTTCCGCAAGCCGGAGCTGGCCTCCAGCTTTTCCTCCTTCCTCTTCCCCGATCCGCAGTTCCAGAAGAAGAAGGCCCCTGTCCGCAAAAGTCCCGACCCGGCGGTGCTGTCCGCCCGGCTGGCCGCCGCCGCCAAGGACTACATCCCCGGCGCCCGGGTGCGCCACGCCCGCTATGGCTCCGGCCTGCTCACCACCCGGGAGGGGGACCGGATCACCGTCCGCTTTGACGACGGCACGGTGAAGCCTTTCTTCCTCCCCACCGCCCTGGGCATGGGGCAGTTCACCCTGGAGGGCCACAGGCTCTAGTTTCAAAAAACCGTCCATCCAGCTCTTAGTGAAGGCGGATGAACGGTTTTTTCTAATTTTATCTCTGCCTACTGCGCCGTGTGTAAATCAGGAAAAGGACCAGCTCAAATAAACACTCTGCAGCAAGAACCGATAAAAAGACAGGGTCGCTAAATGCACTAAAAAACGATACAATCGCCATCAGTACGGTACCGCCAGCCAGCAGCAGATAAAACACCAAGTTACCTCTGCTGAAGGTGCGCTCTACCAGTTGGGCTCGGGTAAGCAAAATCAACATCCTACCTGCAGCAATCCCCGATTGAGCCAGCATAACCGGCCACAGTTCAAATGTAGTCTCTACAAACCGTCTCATCACCGAGTACCACCATGGATAGAGAAGTGCAACGATGGCGTAAACAGCAAGGAGCATCACACTGAATCGTTTTTTCATTACTCACCTCTTATGGAAACGGCTGCATATTATTCAGCAACATATTACTGATGCCATATGTCCATGTAGATGGACTTCCACGTCTCATTTCTATTTCATAGTAAGCACCAACCGTAGTCAAAGGCTCGTCCTCACAAACATACTTCCATGTACTGGGTATAGAATAAGACCACTGGAATCCAGAGGGATTTTGTGTAATTTTCTGTGTAGCTTCTCTATCTATGCATCCATAGATCAAGTATTGGCTAACTACAGTAACAGCAGAATCTATCGAAGTTATTCCACCAGATACTTTAGTCAAAAGAACGTAATTTTTCCCATTTTCGACTTTCCTTTTATAATAAATAGTTGTATATATTTTTGCAGACAGTGTACTATCAAAGTCAGATTCCGACTTTTGGCCTTCAGGACTTGCTAAAAGAATTCCATTAATATTTCCCATAATATCAGAAGCTGAGAAGCCGTTGCCTGGGACAAGAATAACAGTCTCTATTGATCCACTTGAAACATTGGATTGAGAATTTAAAGAGACCTCCTCATTTTCCCTTCTAATTATAATGTTTCCACCTTCTTTAGATATTTCTGAAGAAGACAAGAAAGCATCGTCAAGGACCGGTTCATTTAAATCAGATAATTCTACTGAGTCTACCGCAATAGCGTATAAGCCAAAAGAATGCGAAAAACATATAGCCAAGATCAATAAGATGGTCAAAGGCTTTTTCATGTTTGAACGCCTTTCTCTGTTTCGCTTAATACACTCTCAGCAATCAACATTTTGCTTAATACACCGGCACCACCCCATTCCATTATTTATAACTATTATATAATACTTCAGGAATATTCTCAAGTAAAACGCTTAAAACATCAAATTCAACCTGCACTCTCATTTCTCTCCGCCATTACCGGGCCCGCAGCTCCCAGAAGGCCACGGCGCTGGCCGCCGCCACGTTGAGGGAGTCCACCCCGTGGGACATGGGGATGCACACGGTGTAGTCGCAAGCGGCGATGGTGTGGTCGGACAGACCGTCCCCCTCGGTGCCCAGTACGATGGCCAGCTTGCCCTCCTGCCGCAGGCGGGGGTCCTCGATGCTGAGGGCGGTGTCGCTGAGGGCCATGGCCACCGTTTTGAAGCCCAGGGCATTGAGGCGGCTCAGTCCCGGCTGGGGCCACTGGGAGGGGTCGTCCCCGATGCGGGTCCAGGGGATCTGGAACACGGTGCCCATGCTCACCCGGGCGGCCCGGCGGTACAGGGGGTCGCAGCAGGTTGGGGTGACCAGCACCGCGTCCATGTGGAGGGCGGCGGCGGAGCGGAAGATGGCCCCCACGTTGGTAGAATCCACGATGCCCTCCAACACCGCCACCCGGCGGGCGTTGGCGCACAGCTCCTCCACCGTGGGCAGCACCGGCCGCCGCATGGCGCACAGCACGCCCCGGGTCACCTCATAGCCGGTAAGACCCTCCAGCACCGCCCGGTCGGCGGTATAGAGTGGGATGTCTCCGCACCGGGCCACCACCTCCCTGGCGGGGCCGTCGATCTTTTTGCGCTCCATCAGCAGGGACAGGGGCTCATACCCGGCGTCCAGGGCCCGCAGGATCACCTTGGGGCTCTCGGCGATGAAGATGCCCTTCTCCGGCTCCAGCCGGTTGCGCAGCTGGGCCTCGGTGAGCCGGGCGTAGCAGTCCAGCTGAGGGTCGGAATAGTCGGTGATCTCAATGATGTTGGCCATGTCTTTTCTTCTCCTGCTTTCTCGTATCCCTCGTTCAGAAGGTTGTTCTCTTATGTTGTTCCCTTAGGTTGTTAGGGGCCGGTTTTCCGGCCGGGTCATGGTCGGTTTTCCGGCCGGGTCGTGGTCACTTTTTCGACCAGGTCGTGGCCGGCTTTCAGCCCTGGTCCAGGCGCTCCAGCACCTGCTGCCCCAGCCGGAAGGTGGGCGCGTCATAGGCCACCAGACAGACCCTCATGTCCGCCGGGGCAAATTTGCGGATGCTGGTGATGGCCACCTCCAGGGCCTCCTCCTTGGGATAGCCGTACACCCCGGCGGAGATGAGGGGGAAGGCCACCGTTTGGCAGCCATGCTCCCCGGCCAGGGCCAGGCTGTTGCGGTAGCAACTGATGAGGGCCTCCCGCTCGCCGTAGCCGCCGCCGTGCCACACGGGGCCCACGGTATGGATTACATATTTGCTGGGCAGACGGTAGCCGCCGGTCAGTTTCGCCTCTCCGGTGGGGCAGCCCCCCAGGGTGCAGCACTCAGCCAACAGCTCCGGCCCCGCCGCCCGGTGGATGCAGCCGTCTACCCCGCCGCCCCCCAGCAGGGTGCTGTTGGCGGCATTTACAATGGCGTCCACCTTCAGGGTGGTGATGTCCCCCTGGACCAGTTTCAGTGTCATGACGCTCCCTCCTTGGATCAGGTTTTCCTCTATTATAGTTATTATAGCGCGGCGCGGGAGGGTTGGCAATCCGTCCCGCCAATTGACACGAGGCGGAACGGCCGGTACAATAAAGAAAACAAACGTCCGCCTGTGTTGACGGAGGAAAGGAGCACGGGATGCAGCTGCAGCAGTTGACCTATTTCGTGGAGATCGCGGAGCGGGGCAGCTTCAACAAGGCCGCCGAGGCCCTCTTTGTCACCCAGCCCAACCTGAGCAAGGCCATCAGCAACCTGGAGGCCGAGCTGAACACCGAGATCTTCCTGCGTACCAATAAGGGCGTGGCCCTCACCGAAGAGGGCAAGAAACTCTACCAGTACGCCCGCACCATCCTCAACCAGATCGAACTCATCAACCGTATGGCCCCCAAGGAGCCGCCCAGGCTGCTCTCCATCGCCTCCTACCCCATCCTCACCATGGGCCGGCTAGTAAGCCAGTTCTACCTGGACCACAGGCATGAAAACATCAGCCTGAAAATGCTGGAGTGCCGCATCCAGCGGGTCATTGACCGGGTGGAAAACAGCGAGGCGGAGATCGGTTTTATCATGATCAACAACGTGCAGGTCAAGGAGATCCGCCACACCCTCAACTACAAGAATCTGAAATACAACCCTCTGGGCACCGATACCTGGTACATCAACGTGGGACCCAACCACCCCCTGTATGACCGGGAGGAGGTCACCATCACCGAGATGCTGGACTACCCCTTTGTCCGCCTGCCCGACGACTACTTCTCCAATCTGACCTTCTACCTGGAGATCGACGGGGTACCCCTCAACCGCTTCACCCGGGTGATCTACGTCAGCGACAGCGCCGCCATCCTCTCCCTGCTCCAGACCACCGATGTGTTCCGCTTCGGTCCCGGCCTCAGCGCGCCCGACTTCGCCCGCTACGGTATCCGCACCATCCCCATCCGCAACTGCAAGGTGAAAATCGACGTAGGCTGGGTCCAGCGCAAGCGGGAATTGCTCAGCCGGGAGGCTCAGGACTTCGTCGGGATGTTAGAAAAACTTTACCCCGTTTAATTGTATAAATTGACGAATATAGTTTGTTTTTTAATAATTTGCTTCCAATCTTTTTGATTGGAGGCAAATTTTTTTGCGCTTTTTCCGTCACATCCGACAAAAAACTACCCGGTGTACTTGTTCAAAAGTGCCATTCCGCACGGTTATAACTCAGCTATAATTTTTTGAACTTAGACACTTATAGCAAAACCGTCTATGCTGACTGCGTAGGGAGGTGCCGCATATGATCGCTGTGGTCGCGCTGACGGTCCTGTTTTGTATCTATGCCGCGGGCGAACTCATCGCCCAAAAGACAAAAGCTGTTTTTTCCTCGGTGCTGAGTATTGCCATTTTGCTGCTCATCGGGTTCTGGAGCGGACTGCTGCCCACCTCGGTGATTGAGGACGCCCAGATCTCCGGCTTCGGCAACATCATCGCCGGACTGCTCATTGTGTCCCTGGGCACCACCATCGACTTCCAGGAGCTCAAGCAGCAGTGGCGGGTGGTGGTTACCGCCTTTCTGTGCGTGTGCGGGGCGGTGCTCTTCATCATCCTGGCGGGCATCCCCACCATGGGCTTTGAGATGTCCCTGTCCAGCGCCCCCATCTTTGCCGGCGGCAGCGCCGCCACGCTGATCATGACCACCGCACTCAGCGAGAAGGGCCTGGCCCTGGCCAGCACCTTCTGCATCGTGCTCTATGTGACCCAAAAATTCATCGGCGTGCCCATCGCGTCCCTGCTGCTGCGGCGCACCGCCAAGCAGTTTATCCAGCGCTCCGATCTGGTGGCCCGGTACAGCGTGGCCGATCAGCAGAGTTCCGCCGCCGGAGGCCGGCGCAAGCCCCTCCAGCTGCCTCCCCTTTTCGCCCGTCCCTCGGTCTATCTGGCCAAGCTGGGGCTGGTGGCCGTGGTAGCCCATTACGCCTCGGTCCTCACCGGCGGCGTCATCCATTACTTTGTCATGTGTCTGGTGATGGGCGCGGTTTTCTTCGCCCTGGGCTTTCTGGAGAAAAACATCCTGAACAAGACCCAATCCTCCGGCCTTATCACCTTCTTTGTCACCATTCTCATCTTCTCCAACCTGGCCACCACTACCCCCGGCCAGGTGGTGTCGGTGCTGGGTCCCCTGGTGATCGCCGCCGTTGCCGGTGTGGCCGGGGTACTGGCGGTGGGCTTTGTGTGCGCCAAGCTGCTCAACCTGCCCTTTGGTCTGGCTGTGTCCCTGGGCATCAGCTGCACCTTCGGCTTCCCCACCACCATGCTCATTCCCCAGGAGGTGGCCGAGGCCGTGGGCCGGGACGACACCGAAAAGGCCGCCATTCTCAACTATCTGCTGCCCAAAATGCTGACGGCGGGCTTTGTCACCGTCACCATCGCCTCGGTGCTCCTGGCCGGGGTGGCGGTCAACCTGCTGTAAGCCAAACCCTAAGGAGGTCAATATGAAAGAGATCTATGAAGTGATCCGCAGCTATGTGGACGAACACAAGCAGCCCATGCTCCAGCTGTGGGAGGCGCTGGTCAACACCGAGAGCGGCTCCCGCAACCTGGACGGAGTGGCCAAGGTCACCGACATTCTCCGCCGGGAGATGGAGGACATGGGGATGCGTACCCGTGTGATCCCCATGGAAAACGCCGGCGGGGTGCTGGTGGGCGAGTGGAACTGGGAGAGCGGCAGAGCTCCCCTGCTCTTCCTGGGCCACATGGACACCGTGTTCCCCGACGGCACCGTGGAGAAAAATCCCTTCCGGGTGGATGAGGAGGGCTTCGCCCACGGCCCCGGCGTGCTGGACATGAAGCCCGGCCTGGTCATCGCCCTGTACGCCATCCGGGCCCTGGCCGCCGCGGGCTGGAAGGAGCGGCCCATCAAGTGCATTTTCGCCGGGGACGAGGAGAACCTGCATATGTTCTCCAACGCCAAGCAGGCCATGCAGCAGGAGGCCCTGGGGGGCCTGGCCGCCTTCAACTTCGAGACCGGCTATCTGGACGACAACTTTGTGGTGGGCCGCAAGGGCGGCGGGCCGGTGCGCCTCACCGTCCACGGGGTGGCCGCCCACTCGGGCAACGCTCCGGAGAAGGGCCGCTCCGCCATTCTGGAGGCCGCCCGCAAGGTGGTGGAGCTGGAGGCCTGCAACGACCTGGAGGCCGGACGGCTGCTCAACTGCGGCAAAATCACCGGCGGCATCGGTGAGAACACCATCCCCGACCAGTGCGTGGTACAGATCGGCCTGCGCTTCAACACCTCCCGGCAGAAGGAGGAGCTGCTCATGGCCCTGGAGAAGTCGGCCGCCAGCTGTACGGTGCCCGACACCTGGGCCGAGGTGGACGCCAGCCGCCTGATGGACTGCATGGACACCACCCCTGGGGTGGAGGCTCTCTTCCACCACCTCAAGCGCACCGCCCAGGACTGCGGCTATGGCCCCATCGGCTCCTTCCAGGTGGGCGGTCTGTCCGACTCCGGCCTCACCGTGGCGGTGGGCATCCCCACCGTATGCGGCATGGGGGTCAAGGGCGAGGGCAACCACACCCCCAACGAGCGAGCGGAAGTGGCCTCCCTTTACAGCCGCTGCGTGCTGGCGGCCTGCGCCGCCGCCACCCTGGAGGACAGCTTTGCTGGATAACGATGCGTCCGCGTCTTGACCAGAGAGAATACAAGGAGGGAACACCATGAGTCAAACCACGGAAAAAGCACCCAAAAAGGAAAAAGTAGGCATCGTGGCCTGGATCTCGCTCATTTTCCTGATCATCATTCTGTCCGGCGTTTTCCGCACCAGCGACACCCCGCTGAAGGTGCTGGACTTCACCAATCTGAGCGGCTCCTTCGGCACCATCGGCGACACCGGCGCCAACTTCATCGGCTCAAACGGCACCGGCGCCAAGGACGGCTTCATGGCCGGTCTGAACCTGATCCCCGCCGTCATGCTCTTCTGCGGCCTGCTGGGCGTGTTTGAGCAGCTGGGTGCCTTCAAGGCCTCCGACATCCTGTTCCGCCCCCTGCTCCGCCCCATCCTGGGCATCCCCGGCTCCACCGGCGTGGCCTTCATCAGCAGCTTCACCGGCTCCGACGTGGCCGCCGTCATGACCCGTGACCTGTACGAGAGCGGCAGCATCACCGACGATGAGCGCACCATCTTTGTGGCCTACCAGTACGCCGGCTCGGCCTGCATCAACAACACCATCACCGGCGGCGCCCCTCTGCTGGCCATCTGCCCGGTGAGTCTGGGCGCCATCATCGTCATCGAGTTCGTCTGCAAGCTGATCGGCGCCAACGTGGTCCGGCTGATCCTCTTCTTCCGGTCCAAAAAGCGCGCAGGAAAGGAGTAATCTGACATGAGCGAGAAACCCGCTGTTGCCGCCGCCCCCAAGGCCTCTGTGGTAGACACCTTCCTGAAGGGCTGTGTCCGGGGCTTCAAGGTGGGCATTGAAAACATCACCCCCGCCATGATCCTGGGCTATACCCTGGTGTACATTCTCCAGGCCACCGGCCTGATGGACCTGCTGGGCACCGTATTCTCCCCCGTCATGGGCCTGTTCGGCCTGCCCGGCGAGGCCTTCGCCGTCCTGATCTCCGCCTTCTTCGCCAAGGCCTCCGGCTGCGCCACCGCCGCCACCATGTACGCCGCCGGTACCCTCACCCTGGGCCAGGCCTCCATGCTGCTGCCCGCCTGTATCCTCATGGGCACCCTCATCGGCCACTACGCCCGCATCGTGCTGGTCACCGACAGCAACAAGAAATGGCACCCCCTGCTGCTGGTCATCCCCCTGCTGGACGCCGCCATCTCTCTGGTGGTCATGCGGATCATCCTGACCTTTATGGGCGTGTCCTGATCGGAAAGGAGCGCCGCAAATGAGCAGAACCCAAGGTCAGCAGCTCCAGGCGATGGGCTGCATCCTCATCGTCACCGTCATGCTGCTGGATCACTTTTTCTTCTCCATCCAGGAGGGCTTTATCCTGGCTGCCGCCTGCCTGTCCGCCGTGCTGCTCATTGCGGGCATCCAGATCGTCAAGCGGGCGGACGCCCGGGCGGAGCAATCCTCCCCCCATATCTGACAAACCTCATCTCAAACAGGAGACGGCCCGCCCGGTTACCCGGGTGGGCCGTCTCCTTTCGCTTTCTTCAATAAAGTACCCGGTGGATCACCGCCAGCAGAGGCTCGCAGCTGTCCTCCCCCCGCAGCAGGGCGGAGAGCAGCATGGAAAACACCAGCTCCACAAAGCCCTCCGGGGTCAGGCGGCTGTCAAACACCGGCTGGTTGACCTGCACGTCCTCCCGGAGCACCCGGCACAGGGAATCCCGCAGGCGGCTCTGGATGCGCTCCATCATCCGCCGGCCCTCCACTTTTCCCTCCCCGGTGGTAAAGCCCATGGCGTGGAGGGTGAGAAAGCCGGGATAGCGCCTGTTCCCCTCCCGCATACTGTCATACAGCCACTGGACGCAGCAACAGAACCGCTCCTCCTCCGGCAGGTCCTCCGGCATATGGAAGAGCTCCTCCCAGACGCTCTCTACCGTGGCCGCCACCAGCTCCGTCTTGGAGGAAAAATAGTTGTACAGCGATCCCACGGCCACCCCGCACTGGGCCGCCACCGAGCGCATATGGATGGCCGACCAGCCCTTTTCCCGCAGCATCCTGCGGCTGGCTTCCAGGATCTCCTCCCGGGAAATAACCGCGGTACGCATGGCCTCACCTCTCTTCTTGGATACCGGACCGGCTGTCTTACCCCAGCCGGGTACCGCAGACGGCGCAGAACTGGCTGTCCTCCCCCGCCGGGCTGCCGCACTTGGGACACACCCGGCCCTCGTGACCTTCGGGGGGCTCCATCTTGGCCCCGCAGCCGCCGCAGAAGGCGGAGTCCGGCCCCACCTCCGCCCCGCACTGGGGGCAGATACGGATGCCCTTGATCTGACGGATCTGGGCCTGATACTGGGCGATCTGGGCATAGGCCTCTCTGATCCCCTGAATCTGGGCGGCATAGGGGTAGTCCGGGTCGTCCTGATGGCGGTCATAGCAGGCCTGGCCCAGCTCCCGCAGCAGGGCGTCGGCCTGCCGCTCCTGCTCGGCGATGGCTCCGTTGAGCCGGGTTACCTCCGTAAAGTTCTTGGTGTGCTTGGCCACGCCCTGCCCCGCGTTGGACAGCCGCTTACCGATCCCATCCAAAAACTGCGACATAGTCATGCTCCTTTCCCCTGGATCTCGGGTTTGTTTTCCCACCCAATATAACATAGCCGCCCCCGTTTTTCAACCGGAGCAAACCGCTCGTCTCCCTCTTGACTTTTTCGCTTTAAAGCAGTAAAATACACAACGATACAGTTTCCAGTTGAAAAAACATCCGCCTCTCCTCCCCCGCTGCAAGGGACCGGGCGGTGCAAAGGAGTCAGCTGTCATGGTAATCACAGATTTTCTGGAGCGCAACGCCCGGCTGTACCGGGATGAGCCCGCCCTGGTGGAGATCAACCCCTCGGAGGAGCGGGACAAGGCCACCACCTGGCGGGAGTTCAGCCTCATCGAGCGCAACCGCCCTGACGAGCCCTACCGCCGGGAGATCACCTGGGGCCAGTTTGACAAGAAGGCCAACCGCTTTGCCAACCTGCTGCTCAGCCGTGGGCTGAAGCGGGGCGCCAAGGTGGGCATCCTGCTGATGAACTGCCTGGAGTGGCTGCCGGTGTATTTCGGCATCCTGAAGGCGGGCTGTCTGGCGGTGCCCATGAACTTCCGCTATTCCTCCGATGAGATCCGCTACTGTCTGGATCTGGCCGACGTGGAGACCCTGGTATTCGGCCCCGAGTTCATCGACCGGCTGGAGCCCATCCTCCCCGACCTGAGCCGGGTGCGCCAGTGGTTCTATGTGGGCAACCACACCCCCGCCTTTGCCGAAAGCTACCGGGAGCTGGTGATGTACTGCACCATCGAGCCCCCTCCGGTCCATCTGGAGCTGAGCGATCTGGCGGCCATCTACTTCTCCTCGGGCACCACCGGCTTCCCCAAGGCCATTCTACATAACCACAAGGCCCTGCTCTCCTCCTGCCTCACCGAGCAGCACCACCACGGCCAGACCCATGAGGACGTGTTCCTGTGCATCCCGCCCCTGTACCACACGGGCGCCAAGATGCACTGGTTCGGCTCTCTGGCCAGCGGCGGCAAGGCGGTGCTGCTGCGGGGAGTGTCCCCGGAGTGGATTCTCCGGACAGTCACCGAGGAGAAATGTACCATTGTGTGGCTGCTGGTACCCTGGGCCCAGGACATCCTGGACGCCATCGACAGCGGCCGGGTCAAGCTGGACGACTATCTGCTGGACCAGTGGCGGCTCATGCACATCGGCGCCCAGCCGGTGCCGCCCAGCCTGATCCACCGGTGGCAGAAGTTCTTCCCCCACCACCAGTACGACACCAACTACGGCCTGTCCGAATCCATCGGCCCCGGCTGCGTCCATCTGGGGGTGGAGAACATCGACAAGGTGGGCGCCATCGGCAAGCCGGGCTATATGTGGTCCGCCAAGGTGGTGGACGAGCACGGTGTGGAGGTGCCCCAGGGCCAGGTGGGCGAGCTTATCGTCTGCGGCCCCGGCGTCATGCAGTGCTACTACAAGAACCCGGAGGCCACCGCCGAGGTGCTTAAGGGAGACTGGCTGTACACCGGCGACATGGCCGAGGTGGATGAGGACGGCTTCATCTACCTGGTGGACCGGAAGAAAGACGTGGTCATCTCCGGCGGCGAGAACCTGTACCCGGTCCAGATCGAGGACTTCCTGCGGAAATTCGACAAGCTGAAGGACGTGGCGGTCATCGGCCTGCCCGATCCCCGGCTGGGCGAGATTGCCGCCGCCATTGTGGAGGTGAAGGAGGGGGTCTCCTGCACCGAGGAGGAGATCAACGCGTTCTGCCAGGAGCTGCCCCGGTACAAACGGCCCCGGAAGATCATCTTCGACCATGTGCCCCGCAACCCCACCGGCAAGATCGAAAAGCCGGTGCTGCGCGAGAAATACTGCCACGGCCGTCTGGTGGAGGCCCAGATCTCCAACTGATCCAGTCCGCCGGGCAGCGAGGAGTGTTCCCCTGTGACCGATATGCTCATCAAAGTATCCCTGCTTATCCTGTTTTTCGCCGTCATGGTGGGCATCGGGCTGTACTGCCGCCGCCACACCACCAACGTCAACGGCTTCGTGCTGGGAGGCCGGTCGGTGGGCCCCTGGCTCACCGCCTTCGCCTACGGCACCAGCTACTTCTCCGCCGTGGTCTTTGTGGGCTACGCCGGTCAGTTCGGCTGGCGCTTCGGCATCGCCGCCACCTGGGCGGGCCTGGGCAACGCCTTTCTGGGCTCCCTGCTGGCCTGGGTGGTGCTGGGCCGCCGCACCCGCATCATGACCCAGCACCTGGACAGCGCCACCATGCCCGAGTTCTTCGGCCGCCGCTTTGACAGCGGCAGGCTGAAGATCACCGCCTCCGTCATTATCTTTATCTTCCTCATCCCCTACACCGCCAGCCTGTACAACGGCCTGTCCCGGCTCTTCGCCATGGCCTTCGACATCGACTACGCCGTGTGCGTGGTGGTGATGGCGGTACTCACCGGGGTGTATGTCATCGCCGGAGGCTATATGGCCACCGCCATCAACGACTTCATCCAGGGCATCATCATGATCTTCGGCATCATTGCCGTCATTCTGGCGGTGCTCAACACCCAGGGCGGCCTGACCGGAGCCCTGGACGCCCTGGCCCGGGTCAGCGATCCCGCCGTGTCCGACACGCCCGGCGTGTTCGCCTCCTTCTTCGGCCCCGACCTGCCCAGCCTTATGGGCGTGGTGGTGCTTACCAGCCTGGGTACCTGGGGCCTGCCCCAGATGGTGCAGAAATTCTACGCCATCAAGAGTGAGTCGGCCATCACCAAGGGCACCGTCATCTCCACCGCCTTCGCCTTGGTGGTGGCGGGAGGCTGCTACTTCCTGGGAGGCTTTGGGCGGCTCTTTTCCACCCCGGAGGCGGTGGCCGCCGACGGCTACGACTCTATCATCCCCGCCATGCTCGCCGGCCTGCCCTCCATCCTCATCGCGGTGGTGGTCATTCTGGTGCTCTCGGCCTCCATGTCCACCCTGTCCTCCCTGGTGCTGGCCTCCAGCTCCACCCTCACCCTGGACTTCATCAAGGACAACCTCATTAAAGACATGGACGAGAAGCGGCAGGTCCGCTGGATGCGGGCCCTGGTGGTGGTGTTCATCGCCATTTCCGTGGTGCTGGCCATTGTCCAGTACCGGTCCAACCTGACCTTCATCGCCCAGCTCATGGGTGTGTCCTGGGGGGCTCTGGCCGGGGCCTTCCTGGCCCCCTTCCTCTACGGACTGTACTGGAAACGCACCACCAAGGCCGCCTGCGCCATATGCTTTCTCTTCTCCACCGTGGTCATGCTGGCCAACATCTTCGCCGGGGCCTGGTTCCCGCCGGTGCTCCAGTCCCCCATCAACTGCGGCGCCTTTTGTATGCTGGCGGGGCTGATCATCGTGCCGGTGGTCAGCCTGTTCACCCCCGCCCCCGGCCCCGGCCGGGTGAAGGAGATCTTCTCCTGCTATGAGCGCACCGTCACCGTGGCGGTTACCGACTCCATCGGTCCCAGGGACGATCTGGCAGAGGAAGGTCCTGTAAAAAAGAATTGACTTTACCGACAAAAAGTGATAAAGTAATATTGTTCAAATTTGCGAGAACGGAACCAGGTAGAGGCCGTTTCGCCGGAAAATCTTCGTCCTCTGCATCCGATGCAGAGGACGTTTTTTATTTTCCGATAGCCTCTGGAAAAGGAGAAATGCACCATGAAAACCCTGATGCTCGGCAACGAAGCCGTGGCCCGGGGCCTCTATGAGGCAGGCTGCGCCGTTGTCTCCAGCTACCCAGGCACCCCCAGCACCGAGATCACCGAGGCGGTGGCCAAGTTCCCCGAGGTGTACGCCGAATGGGCCCCCAATGAGAAGGTGGCCATGGAGACCGCCTTCGGCGCCTGTCTGGCGGGCAAGCGGTCCTTCTGCGGCATGAAGCACGTCGGTCTCAACGTGGCCGCCGATCCCCTGTTTACCATCGCCTATACCG
Organism: Candidatus Flavonifractor intestinigallinarum; assembly: GCA_019119165.1. GTDB lineage: Bacteria > Bacillota > Clostridia > Oscillospirales > Oscillospiraceae > Flavonifractor > Flavonifractor intestinigallinarum. The sequence goes on from DWXO01000059.1 coordinate 16,245, forward strand.
GCGTCAACGCCGGTATGATTATCGCTGTGGCCGACGACGCCGGGATGCACTCCTCCCAGAACGAGCAGGACTCCCGCCACTACGCCCGCTCGGCCAAGCTGCCCATGCTGGAGCCTGCCGACTCCGCCGAGGCTCTGGCCTTCACCAAGGCGGCCTATGAGCTGTCCGAGCGGTTCGACACCCCGGTGCTTCTCAAGATGTGTACCCGTGTGTCCCACTCCCAGAGCGTGGTGGAGACTGGGGAGCGAGTGGAGCCCCCCGCCCGGCCCTATGAGAAGAACCCCGCCAAGTACATCATGATGCCCGGCTACGCCAAGCTGCGCCACCCGGTGGTGGAGCAGCGCACCCAGGCCCTGGCCGACTGGGCGGAGGACTGCCCCTTCAACCGGGTGGAGGCAGGCGCCGACCACAGCATGGGCATCCTCACCTCCTCCACCAGTTACCAGTATGTAAAGGAAGTGGTGGGAGACAAGTACCCCGTCCTCAAGCTGGGCATGGTGTGGCCCCTGCCCTCCAAGCTGATTCGGGACTTCGCCGCCGGCGTGGACAAGCTGGTGGTGGTAGAGGAGCTGGACGGCTTCCTGGAGACCTGGTGCCGGGAGCTGGGCCTGGAAGTGGAGGGCAAGGCCTCCTTCTCCCTCATTGACGAGCTGAGCCAGAACAAGGTGGCCGCCAAGCTGGGTACCGCCCCTGAGGCGGGCAAGACCCTGGAAACCGACATTCCCAACCGTCCCCCCGTCATGTGCGCCGGCTGCCCCCACCGCGGCCTGTTCTACACCCTCAACAAAATGAAGCTCACCGTGCTGGGCGACATCGGCTGCTATACCCTGGGCGCGGTGGCTCCCCTGTCCGCCATCGACTCCACCATCTGCATGGGGGCCTCGGTGTCCGGCATCCACGGCTTTTTGAAGGCCTCCGGCGGCCAGATGGACGGCAAGACGGTGGCGGTCATCGGCGACTCCACCTTCATGCACTCGGGCATCACCGGCCTGGTCAACATCGCCTACAACGAGTCCAACGCCACCGTTATCATCCTGGATAACTCCATCACCGGCATGACCGGCCATCAGCAGAACCCCACCACCGGCTTCAACCTGAAGGGGGACCCCTGCACCAAGATCGACCTGGAGTCCCTGTGCAAGGCGGTGGGCATCCGCCGGGTTCGGGTAGTGGACCCCTACGACCTGAGCCAGTGCGAGGCCGTTATCAAGGAAGAGCTGGCCGCCCCCGAGGCGTCGGTGGTTATCTCCCGCCGTCCCTGCGCCCTGCTGAAATACGTCAAGCACAAGGCGCCCCTGACGGTGGACGCCGGCAAGTGCGTGGGCTGCAAGGCCTGCATGAAGATCGGCTGCCCCGCCATCTCGGTGACGGACGGCAAGGCCGGGGTGGACGCCACCCTGTGCGTGGGCTGCGGCGTGTGCCAGCAGCTGTGTAAGTTTGACGCCCTCCAGACGGGTGAGGAGGTGTGAACATGGATACGAAAAATATTATGATCGTAGGCGTGGGCGGCCAGGGTTCCCTGCTGGCCAGCAAGCTGCTGGGCCGTCTGCTGCTGGACCAGGGCTATGACGTGAAGGTATCCGAGGTCCACGGCATGAGCCAGCGGGGCGGCAGCGTGGTTACCTACGTCCGCTTCGGCGATAAGGTGTACTCCCCCATCATCGACCAGGGGGAGGCCGATTTCATCGTCTCCTTTGAGCTGCTGGAGGCCGCCCGCTACACCGCCTTCCTCAAACCCGGCGGGCGCATCATCACCAACACCCAGCAGATCAATCCCATGCCCGTCATCACCGGTGCCGCCGCCTATCCCCAGGACCTGGTGGACCAGATGAATAAGGCCGGGGTGCTGGTGGACGCCATGGACGCCCTGGCTCTGGCCGAGGAGGCCGGTTCCCCCAAGGCGGTGAACCTGGTACTCATGGGCCGTCTGTCCCGGTACTTCGACCTGCCGGAGGAGGCCTGGCAGCAGGCTATCACCGCCAGCGTACCCGAGAAATTCCTGGAACTCAACCGCAAAGCCTTCCACCTGGGCAGAAATTCCTGAGCCGCGAGGAGAGAGAAGCATGGAGCGTTACTATCAGAAAGAGATCGAGTGCGCCAGCCGGGAGCAGATCCGCGCCTGGCAGGATGAGCGTCTGGTCAAGCAGGTCCGCAACGTATGGGACAACGTACCCTACTACCGCAAGAAGATGGAGGAGAAAGGCCTCACCCCCGAGGACATCAAGGGCGTGGACGACCTGCACAAGCTGCCCTTCGTCACCAAGGCCGACCTGCGGGAGGCCTACCCCTACGGCCTGGTGGCCCGGCCTTTGAAGGACTGCGTCCGCATCCAGTCCACCTCGGGCACCACCGGTAAGCGGGTGGTGGCCTTCTACACCCAGCACGACATCGACCTGTGGGAGGACTGCTGCGCCCGGGCCATCACGGCCGCCGGCGGCACCAACGAGGACGTGTGTCAGGTGAGCTACGGCTACGGCCTGTTCACCGGCGGCCCCGGCCTCAACGG
>DWXO01000060.1 GCA_019119165.1 Candidatus Flavonifractor intestinigallinarum
CCACATCGGAACCGCCGCCGCCGCCGATGGCCGCACCGCCGTCGCTGGCAGCGTCCACTACGCCGCCATAGATGATGACAGTTCCGCCATCTCCGCCGTTGGCAACAAACGATTCACCATCAGCGGTAACGCCGCCACCGCCGCCACCGCCGATAGCTGCGCCATGGGCATAATGAGTGCTTACTTCGTCGTTTCCGCCGGTGCTTTCATCGTCATTGCCGCCGGTGCTTTCATCCTCATCGATGAGGGTGGCCATGGCAGAAACGAAGCCGCCGTGGATGGTGACTGCGCCGCCGTCCATGCCGCCGTCTTTGCTGCCGCTGCCGCCGATAGCGGCATCCCAGATAGTAGCGTTTTCAGCGTTGATGGACGCGGTCAGTCGGCCCATGGTATCCGCCTGGTCGGACTGGCCGTAGATGGTGAGGCTGTCGTCCTCCTCCACCTGGATGCCGCCGTTGATGGTGAGGGTGCAGCCGTCCGTCAGGATCAGGTACACGTCGCCGGTGACGGTGACGCGCTGGTCGATGGTCACATTGCCGCTGGCCACATACCAGCCGCCGGTGGTACTGCCGTCCCAGGTGACCGTGGTTTTGTCAATGGGAGTGCAGGTATCGACGGTTTTTGTCTGTTCTGTCACCGTGCTGCCGTCCCAGCCCCGCTCAATGTACCAAACCGGGTCCTGCGCCGCCAGGGCGGCGGTGGGCAGCAGCGTCAGGCCCAGGGCCAGAACGCAGAACAGGCTGAGCATCCGCTTTTTCATAGGCCTCCTCCTTTACAAACCCGCGGGCATCCAAACCTGCCTGCGGTTGATCCCGCTTCCGCGATAAGTGTGTATTTGGAGCGGATATTTCCTTTATTATACATGACTTTTTTCAAAAACACCAATGTATTTTTGGCCTGGAAGCCAATGGATGAATCGCGCATAGACGGAAAAAGCCCAGTTCGGCACAAGACCGAACTGGGCACTCTTTGTGATATGGATGCTTGTCAACGGCTTAAAAGGAACACTGATCGGGCGGGAAATTGTCCAGCGCGATCCGGGCAGCCTGATAGAGATCGGGAGAGATAAAGCGGCCCACATCGGTTGCCAGAGAGCGAACCGTCCGATCCAGGCAGTCGGGGTAACCCCGGAAATAGTCCATATACCCCATGCAGCGGATGGCGGTACGCACAATCTGGGCGCTGAGGGGGATGGGAGCGGCGCTCTCCTCGGTGGGATAGCCGGTGCCGTCAAAATTTTTGTGGTGCCAGTAGGCAATTTCAGCCGCATATCGGGCCAGAGGGCGGGAGCTGGAGGGGCCGGTGGTAAAAAGGGCATGGCCAAGGGCGGTGTGGCGGAAGTAGACCTCCTGTCCCGAACCGCCCTGATCCTGTCCCATCTCGATGATGTTGTCGGGAATCCCCAGCAAGCCCACGTCGCAGTAGGCCGCGGCGCGACCGATGAGCTGAGCCTCTTCCAGGGTCAGCCCGCAGGTGGGCACGGCCTTGCACAGCCCCTCCGCCAGAGCGGCGGAGATACGGCCCAGGGCGTGATATTTGGCGGGAGAGAGGTTGGGGCGGGCCTGGAAGAACAGTTCCAGCAGGCGGTCCCAATACTCCGCCTCGGTGAGCGTATCCACAGGGGCGGCTGTTCCGTGTCGGTGGCCGGTTCCGGTCCGTCCAGAATGGTGGAACCTGGCTGCCAGGCCCGGCGCACACAGCCGCAGATTCGCTCCTGCACGGTGAGCGGGTCCACCGGCTTGACCAAAAAGTCTACCGCCCCTTTGTTCAGGCCATTGAGCACATACTCCTCCCGGGCGTCGGAGGTAATGAGAATGACGGGGAGGGAGGAGGTCTCCTCAGCGGCCTGAAGCTGCTGCAGGACCTGAAAACCGGCGCCCCGGCGTCCCAGACAGATGTCCAGCAGGACGGCGCAGATGCGCTCGGAATTGCGGTGGATATAGGCAATGGCCGGGCGGGACTCTTCAAAACATTCCACATGGAACAGATGCTTGAAGATCTCACGAAAGATGGTCAAATCCAAAGGGGAGTCGTCAATGACCAGAAGCGTATCTCGGCTCATGAGCATCCTCCTTTGGCTGATGTCTCCTGGTAGTCCTGAATGAGGGCGATCAGAGGAGCGGCAGCGGCTGAAAGCTGCTCCACAAGGGGCTCCAGATGCTCCGGACGGCTAAGACCGTGGGCACGGTACTCCTCCAGCAGGAGCTGGGCGGGCTGGAAGAGGGTGCGGACGCTCAGGTTTCCGGTCATTCCCTTCAATTCGTGGACGCGGGCATAGAAATCCTCCTCCTGTCCGCTGCGCAGGGCCTGCCGGATGGCGTTCAGATCCAACGCCTTGGGCAGGCGGCAGAGAAAGGAGAGATAGAGGTCCCGGTTGCCCATGAAGCGGGCCAGGGCGTCCGGAACATCCACGCCGGTCCGGGACAGGGCGTCGAGAAAGGCGGTGGGCTCCACGGGTTGGACCTCCTTTACAAAAAATGAGCGGGATGGCCGGTCAGGGACGTTCCGGCAATCCGGCGGACGGCATGGGCTGAACCGGCTTGTGTCCCGACAGGGCCGACTCCAGCTCGGCCACCACAAGGGGCGGGGCCGTGCCGGCGGCATCCTGGTTGGTGGCGGCGGCCTTTTGCAGCTCGCTGCGCAGAACCAACACCTCCCGGGGAGCGGACACGCCGATATTCACCTGACCGTTGGAATCCACGGACAGAATCGTGATGCTGATTTGGTCGCCGATCATCAGCGATTCTCCGGCTTTGCGGCTGAGGACCAACATTTAACCGACCTCCTGGCTGGAAAACTCATCCAGACAATGACGCATATGGTACGCGTCGGTGTCCAGGATGACCTGGGCGGCCCGATGGAGCTCGGGGTTGATCACCACAGGACAGCGCAGGTTGACGGTGCTCTTGCCCACGGGCTCACGGGCCACACACATGACATAATAGCACAGCTCGCAGCTGTGGGAAACACCCATCAACTTCAATTCTTCGGGGGAGAGCATTGGCGTATAGTCGGGCTTGAGGGAGAAGGGGTTCATGAGGATGAAGGCCGGGGAGGCGGCGGCCACGCTTTGCAGGCAAAGCATATTCCCCTGGCTGCCCGAGAAGGGGAGAAGCAGGAAGCGCTTCTCGGATTCAAACCCGAACAGGCCGTTGGGAAAGTCCAGCACGTCCTCGGGGGCATAGGAGATACGCCCAAAATATTTGGTATCCAGCTCCAAAGCGGGTTCCTCCTTCTCAGGCGTTCACATCCAACGGCTCATAATCCGGGTCGGCAGAGGGGGGCACATACAGGGGGCCGCCCACATATTTGACAATGACGTCGGGACGCTGGGTCATGGTGAACTCAATGTCTCCGGGAACGAAGGTGAAGCTCATCTGCTCCATGCGCCAGTCGAAGTTGAGCTTATCCATCTCATAGCGGATGCTCATTTCTCCGCCGTCCCAGCTGATGTCGGGGCCGGTGGTGGGAATGAAGTCGATGTTCACATTGGTGGGCTGGCCAAGGTTCTGGGCCTTGGCCAGCTGGGGGATGACATCCTGATCGATACGGGCTTCCATCATCATGCGTCCCTCCCTGGCCAGCACGGCGGTGGCCTGATAGGCGCCCTGGATACCGGCCTGAGCCTGCTGACGGATCAAGGTGGAAGTGGTGGGCATCACGGAATTGCGTGCCTCAAAGGTGTCCAGATTGACTTTGATGGGTTGGCTGCGGATGTTCAGGCCGCCCTTGTTGCGGGAAATTTCCACCTGGGCGGTGCCCCGGGCATATTCCAGACGGGCGTGAGTGACCTTCATCTGGATTTCGATGGGGACTGTTTTGATCTCAATAAGCGGATTCATTACACTGATGGCTCCTTCCATGCGTGAAACGCGCTATTTTGATTACGAGTTCACATTAATTCAGATAATCCATCAGGGACTGGGGGATTACATTGGCACCCACCTGAAGGGCGGCGTTATAACTGGTCTGAGCGGCAGACAGGGTGAGGATGGCCTCCACCCGATCCACCCGCTCAATGCTGTTGAGCTCGGTATTGAGGGCGTCAAAGGAGCTCTCCAGCTGGCTCTGGTTGGTCTCCAGATATTCGGCCTTGGTCTCCAGATTCACGTGCTGGTTGCTCAGGGCAGACTGGGCCTTGGTCAGCTTTCCCATCAGACGCTCCGCGTCCTCCTTGTCACCGGCGTCGCTCCAGGTTTTGTTCTCCTGGTCGTAGCCCTTAAAGACCTCGGACAGACGCAGCATGATGGAGACGATATTCTTGGGATCGCCGTCCTCGTCCAGACCGGCGCCGCCGATGAAGTCGGCCCCCGAGATGGCGGAATCAAAGGCGGTGGACGGAATGACGTTGTCGTCTCTGTCCAGCTCAAAGCCGATGCCGATGTCTACATACAGGTGCTCCGAATCCCACTTCTCCAGCATCTCCTGGTTGGTATAGTTACCTTTTGAAGGATCACTAGAATCCCTGGGCACCGTATTTCCGTTTTCGTCCAGATATTCCTTCTCGTAATAGGCGCTGTTGGGGTCGTCCAGCCGGATACCACGGTAGGTAACATAGTGCTTATCCCCCTCTGTTTCAATGGCAAAGGGAGGGTTCTGGGTGTCCGCGCCGGCAAAGATATAGCTGCCGTTGTAAGTATTGTTCAGGCTCTGGATGATGGACTCGGCGCCGGAGAAAATCACGTCGCCCTGGGTGTTCAGGGTGCTCAGATTGGTGTCGCTGAGGCCCTTCAGAGCAGGCGCCTGGGCCAGGTCGGTCACCAGCTTGTCAATCATATCGTCGGCCACATCCCAGGCGGTGGAAAACTTCTTCAGCACGGCGTTGTTGTTGGAGGCCTGGGTGTTGGTGGCGTTGAGGGAGCTGTGGATTTGGAAGGCCCGGGTAGCCGCGGCGGGATCGGCGGCATAGGTGTCAAAGTTTCGGCCGGTTATGACGGAATTCATGGCCGAATAGAGCTGGTTGGAGGATTTCATCAGATTTTTCTGATAGGTATAGAGCGTAGTGTTGGTGGTTATACGCATCATAGTCGATTCACCTCATAAGACAGACTGGGATTACAGGCCCGCGCTGAGCAGGGAATCCAGGGCCTCCTCCAACACCGTCATCAGCCGGCAGGCGGCGGTATAGGCCTTCTGGTAGGTCATCAGATTGGTGGCCTCGTCGTTCAGATCCACACCGGTGATGCCTTCCCGGTCCACATAGATATCTCCGGCGGTGATGGTGTAGTTGTTGAGCAGGGAGTCGGTGCTCTTCTGATCCTGGGCCAGAGTGGACTGGATTTTCAGGAACATCTCCTCAAAGGTGCCGTTGTAGGAATCGCCCACGGCGTCCGGGTCAATGTGGGACGGGTCGAAGTCCACCTTCTTGCCAAAGAGATCCAGGAATTTCGTCAGGTTGGAGGTGTCGCCGCTGGGGGCGTCGGCGCGGTTGGTGGCCTGGATGGTGACGGTGCCGTCGGCCCAGCTCTTGGATACCGATATGTTGGCGGCGGTGATGCCATCGGCGTCGTCGGTATCGCTGCCGGTGCTGAAGAGGTTGCCCGCCCCATCCAGCTTGGTATCGTTCAGCTTGTTCATTTCCGTGGCAAACTCCCGGGCCAGGGAGTCCAGCGCCTGCCGGTAATAGGGGATACCCCGCTTGGTGGCGGCATTGGGGTCGTTGTCCACGTCGGCCTGGCTGGAGAACTCGCCCTCCTCGGTGAGCAATTCCCGGATAGACTGGAGGGAGCCGTACAGGTCGTTATCTCCCAGCGTGACGCCGTTATCATCCTCCGACTGCTTCTGGCCCCGGTCGTTGGTCAGGGGGCCCAGCACCATGGAATAATTGCTGCTGTTCTGCGGGTCCAGGCTGAACTGGGTGCTGTACTCGCCGTCCACCAACGGGTTTTTGTCGCCGGTGGCCAGCGTGACGGTGAGCTTTTCTATCAAGGTGTCGGCGCCCACGTCCTCCATGGAGTAGGTCACATCGATCTTCACATACTCGCTCAGCTCGTCCAGCAGCCGGTTCCGCTCATCCCGCAGCTCCAGTCCGGCGTCGCCCCGGATGTCGGAGTCCCGGATGGACACATTCAGATCGCGGATCTTGGTGAGGATATTGTTGACCTCTTCCATCTGCTGGTCCAGCTTCTTCTCATAGGTGCCTTCCCGCTCGCTGAGCTTGTCGGCATAGGAGTTGAAGAGGGTGGCCAGGGACTGGGCGGAGGAGCGGATGAGGGTGTCATAGGTGTCCGTTCCGTTGGTGATGGCCTGGCTGATGAGATCCCGCAGGTCATTGAGCTGGCTGAGGATCACGCCGTCATCCTGATCCAGGCTGCCCTTGCCCACCTCGTCCAGGATGGTGGCCAGCGAGTTGAGGCCCTCCAGCTTGGCGTTGGACGCGCCCACATCAGAGGTGGCCTTGCGGTAGGAAATATCCAGGCCCGGGTCCCGCAGCTGGGTCACATTGTTCACCACCGCGCCCTGTCCGATGCGGGTGCTGTAGCTGGAGGAGTAGCGGTCGTTGACCGAGGAAACGAGGCTGACCTGGTTGAGCCTCTGGCGGGTGTAGCCGGGGGTATTGATGTTGGTAATATTGTTGCCGGTTACGTCCAGACCCTTTTGGGCGGCATAAATGCCCAGACGGACGGTGGTAAAGGAACCAAATGTACTCATAATGTGCTCCTCTCAGACTCGGAGATCGGTTTGGGTCCCCTGGTGGGATG
>DWXO01000002.1 GCA_019119165.1 Candidatus Flavonifractor intestinigallinarum
AATGAAAAGACAATGACTTGCAGTAAGAAGTGTTTGGATATTCCGGTCTGGCGGCGCTATACCCTGACGATTGAGGAAGCCGCCGGATATTATCATATCGGAGAGGGGAAGCTGCGGATGCTGATTGATGAGCATCCCAACGAGGATTTTTATGTGATGAATGGAAACCGTGCTTTGATCAAACGGGAGAAATTTGAGAGGTATCTGGATCAGGCCACTGCTGTATAAATAGCCTTTCAAAAAGTCGATGGCAGACTGCCATTCTTTTATGGCAAAGCTATACGGAGAGCCAAACTTGTGCTATGATAAGAGTGCAAGTCTGGCTCTCCTTTCTTTTAGAGGAGAGATTTCAATGAGTGAAAAAAGACGAGACAATCGCAATCGGATTTTGCGAGAAGGCGAGTATCAGCGCAAGGATGGGAGGTATCGGTTCCGCTATCTGGACGAGGATGGCAAAGAACAAAATGTGTACAGTTGGCGGCTGGATAAAAATGATCCTATGCCCAAGGGAAAAAAGCGAGAGCCTTCCCTAAGAGAAAAGGAAAAGCAGATTGAAGCTGATCTGTTCGATCACATCGTAACCAACGGTGGAAAGCTTACGGTTTTGGAACTGGTGGAAAAGTATGTGTCTCTGAAAACCGGCGTTCGCCATAATACGGTCGCAGGATACAAGACGGTGATCAACATCTTGAAAAAAGAGCCGTTCGGCAGGCAGCGCATTGACAAGGTGCGCTTGTCGGATGCCAAAGCATGGCTCATCAAGCTTCAGAAGGTGGATGGCCGAGGGTATAGCTCGATTCATTCGATTCGAGGCGTTCTCAGACCCGCATTCCAGATGGCGGTGGATGATGACCTGATCCGCAAGAATCCGTTTGGTTTTGAGCTGGCATCGGTAGTTGTCAATGACTCTGTGACGAGAGAAGCCATCAGCCGGAAACAGGAAAGGGATCTTCTGAAGTTTATCAAAGAGGACAAGCATTTCAGCAGATACTACGACGGGATCTATATCCTCTTTCACACAGGGCTTCGTATCTCGGAATTCTGTGGACTTACGATCCAGGATGTTGAGTTTGAGGAAATGCGTATCAAGGTGGATCATCAGTTGCAGAGAACATCACAGATGGAGTATGTGATCCAGCAGCCGAAGACAGAAAGCGGCATCCGCTATGTTCCGATGACCGAAGAGGTATCATCCTGTTTCCGTCGGATCATTGCCAACCGCGCGGTCCCCAAAACGGAACCCATGGTTGATGGATACGTTGGTTTTCTGTTTCTGGACAAGAACGATATGCCTATGGTGGCACTTCATTGGGAGAAGTACATGGAGCATATTGTCCAGAAGTATAACAGGATTTACCGCATCCAGATGCCGAAAGTAACCCCTCATGTGTGCAGACACACCTTCTGTTCCAATATGGCAAAATCCGGGATGAACCCCAAGACATTGCAGTACATCATGGGGCATGCAGACATCAGTGTAACACTGAATACCTACACCCATGTGAAGTTTGACGATGCCAAAGATGAACTGCTGCGTGTGGCAAACGCTTAAAATTGCCCGTTGGTAAAGCGGCTTTCTTTACCAACGCCTTTACCAATATTGCAGGAAAAAACATGAGAAATCCTGAGAAGATTTGAGAAGATATCTTCAAAACAGGTGGAAGCTCAGGCTACACGAAAAGTGTGAAAAATCCTGTAATATCAAGCATTTGAGAAGAAATACAGGATTTATGAGGAGTTATAAAAAGATGATAAAAATACTTTTTGTGTGCCACGGCAACATCTGCCGCAGCCCCATGGCCGAGTTTGTAATGAAGGATCTGGTCCGCAAGGTGGGGCTGGAGGACCATTTCACCATCGCCTCCGCCGCCACCAGCGCCGAGGAGATCGGCAACCCGGTTTATCCCCCCGCCCGGCGGAAGCTGGCCGAACACGGCATCAGCTGCTCCGGTCACGCCGCCCGCCAACTGACGGCAGCGGATTACGGCCGGTGGGACCTGTTTCTGGGCATGGACAGCGCCAACCTGCGGAATATGCGCCGGCTCTTTGGCGGCGATCCGGAGGGCAAGGTCAAGGCCCTGCTGTCTTATATCGGCCAGGACCGGGACATCTCTGACCCCTGGTACTCCGGCGACTTTGAAGCCACCTGGCAGGACGTGTACGCGGGCTGCTCCGCTCTGCTGGCCTCCCTGACGCAGGAGCAGCTGCCCAAGCTGGTGGTGGTGCTGGGCACCACCGCCTGCGGCAAAAGCGGCCTGGGGGTGGAGCTGGCCAAGCGCTTTGGCGGCGAGATCGTGTCCGCCGACTCCCGGCAGGTATACACCGGCCTGGATCTGGGCACCGGTAAGGTGACCCAGGAGGAGATGGACGGGGTACCCCACCATATGCTGGACGTGGTAGCCCCCAACCAGCCCTACTCGGTGGCCGACTTCCAGGCCGGGGCCTACGCCGCCATCGACGATATCATTGCCCGGGGCAAAGTGCCCTTCCTGGTGGGGGGCTCCGGGCTGTACGTCCGGGCGGTGACCGAGGGCTTTGCCTTTACCGACGCCACCCCAGACCCCGCCCTGCGGGCCGAGCTGGAGGGCAAGACGGCGGCGGAGCTGTACGCCATCCTGCGGGAAAAGACGGGGGTCACCCTGGCCAACGGGGAGGAGAACAACCACCAGCGGCTGGTGCGCTCGGTGGAGAAGGCACTGGCCGATGGCTGGGAGGCTCCTCAGGCCAAGCCCCGGTACCGCTGCCTGCTGCTGGGGGTAAGCTTCCCCCGGGAAAAAGTGTGTCAGCGCATTGACGACCGGCTCCAGGCCCGCATCGACGCGGGCATGATCCAGGAAGTGGCCGACCTGCGGGAAGCCGGGGCCACCGATGAATTTCTGGAAGGCCTGGGGCTGGAGTACCGCTATATCCTCCGCTATCTGAAGGGGGAGATTCCCTCTCTGGAGGCCCTGACAGACGAGTTGGGCCGGGCCATCAAGCGCTTTGCCAAGCGGCAGGTCCAGTGGTTTAACCGGGACAAAGACGTGCTGTGGCTGGACATGGAGGGTGATTTCCTCACCCAGGCCACCCAGGCAGTGGAACAGTTTTTGAAAGAGCCTTAAAAGTAAAAGGCCGCTGCGGAAGCTTCCGCAGCGGCCTTTTTTCGCTTGGATGTTATCCCTCGGGCAGGGGTACCCTGCGGTGCTCCACCGGCCCCCAGGCAGGCAGGGGCAGGCCCTGCATGGCCCCGAACACCCGGCTCTTGAGGCCCGGGTACTGCTGGTCCAGGGTGTGGATCAGCTCCTTGACCTCCTGCCGCTTGGTGTAGCCGTCGGCGGGGCAGGGATTGAACACCACCGGCAGGTGGTTGCGCTCGGCGGCGTTGCGGATAAGCCCCTCCCCGCAGTAGAGCATGGGCCGGATCTGGCTGATGCCCATGCGGTCCAGCCAGGTCACCGGCTGGAAGCAGGACAGCCGTCCCTCGTAGAACAGGGACAGGAAGAAAGTCTCCACCGCGTCGTCAAAGTGGTGGCCCAGGGCAATCTTGCTGATGCCCCGCTCCTTGATGGCGTTGTGGAGGGCGCCCCGGCGCATTTTGGCGCACATGGAGCAGGGGTTCTTCTCCTTCCGCAGGTCGAAGATAATGTGGTGGATCTCGGAGGGCAGCAGGGTGAAGGGTACGCCAATTTGCTCACAGTAGGCCGCCACCGGGGCAAAGTCCATCCCCTCTCCCCCGTCTACACGGCCCATGTCCAGAGTATAGGCCTCCACGGTAAAGGGCTTGGGATAAAACTCCCGCAGCCGGGCCAGGGCGGTGAGCAGCACCAGAGAATCCTTGCCGCCGGATACCCCCACGGCAATGCGGTCTCCGGCCTGAATCATGTCGTAATCCTCCACACAGCGGCGGACATAGCTCAAAATCTTGTTCATAGGCACCTCAAAAAATTGAAAATCGAAATGGAGCATTCAAGAGAAAACGAGAGATATTGCGTGATTTCAAGAGCATACACTTTTTCTGTTTAAAAAAATCGGAAAACGTGTTGACACTCCGCGGCCAAGGTATTATAATACAAAACGCTCCAATCGTAAAGATTGGGGCCTGTATTCTGTTTAGACATATTTTTTAAGATATCATCAAAATTGGAGGTTTCACCATGTCCACTTTTATGGCCAACAAGGGGAACATCGTCCGCAAGTGGTATATCCTCGATGCGGCTGGTAAGCCCCTGGGCAAGACTGCCGCCACCGCGGCCAACCTGCTGCGCGGCAAGCACAAGCCCGAGTATACTCCTCACGCTGACTGCGGCGACTTCGTCGTGGTCGTCAACGCCGAGAAGGCCGTTCTGACCGGCAAGAAGCTGGAGCAGAAGTATTACCGCACCCACTCCGGCTGGGTGGGCGGCCTGAAGGAGACCCCCTACCGCCTGCTGATGCAGCAGAAGCCCGAGCTGGCCATGCGTGTGGCCATCCGCGGCATGATGCCCCGCAACATCATCACCAAGGATTCTCTGTCCCGCCTGCACATCTACCGCGGCGCCGAGCATCCCCACAACGCCCAGAAGCCCGAAGCCTGGGCGGCCAACTAAGCAGGAGGTACAAAGGAATGTATAAGAGCAAGAAGCCTTATCTGTATGGCACCGGCCGCCGGAAGTCCTCCGTGGCCCGCGTGCATCTCTTCCCCAACGGCACCGGCGCTATCACCATCAACGGCCGTGATATCGACGACTACTTCGGCCTGGAGACCCTGAAGCTGATCGTGCGTCAGCCTCTGGCCACCACCGACACCCTGGGCAAGGTGGACATCGAGACCACCGTCACCGGCGGCGGCGTGACCGGCCAGGCCGGCGCCATCCGTCACGGCATCGCCCGCGCCCTGCTGCAGGTCAACCCCGAGTACCGCGCCGCCCTGAAGGCTGCCGGTTTCCTGACCCGTGATCCTCGTATGAAGGAGCGTAAGAAGTACGGTCTGAAGGCCGCCCGTCGCGCTCCCCAGTTCAGCAAGCGCTGATTCCATTTCAAAAGCATTCAAAATCCCCGAAAACCGCTGGTTTTCGGGGATTTTGTGTTTTTATAGTTTAAAGCTTCCAATTATAACAGCCTCTGTGGACCATTTTATTGGCCCACAGAGGCTGTTTTGGCACGCCTGAGGGGATTCGAACCTCCGACCTACCGCTTAGGAGGCGGTCGCTCTATCCTGCTGAGCTACAGGCGCATATAAATTTGTTGGCGGAGTAAAACCCGCCGATACCGAATTATTGTAACCTAATTTCCGGTTGATGTCAACGCTGAGGGCGGGAAAGATGCGGGTTTTTGTTAGATTTTTTGTGGAAAGCTGTTGCAGGGGCAGTTAGGATGCAGTATAATTAAGAGTCGAGCTGATTATGATCTTATGTGGCGGAGGATGGACGCCCCGCCGCTGAAGGAGAAGGAATATGCAGAACGAGAAATTGCGCAACGTAGCCATCATCGCCCACGTCGACCATGGCAAGACCACCCTGGTGGACGAGATGCTCAAGCAGGGCGGCATCTACCGTGAGAACCAGGCCACGGTGGAGCGCGTCATGGACTCCAACGACCTGGAGCGTGAGCGCGGCATCACCATCCTGGCCAAGAACACCGCTGTTCACTACAAGGACGTGAAGATCAACATTGTGGACACCCCGGGCCACGCCGACTTCGGCGGCGAGGTGGAGCGCATCCTGAAGATGGTCAACGGCGTTATCCTGCTGGTGGACGCCGCCGAGGGCCCCATGCCCCAGACCCGCTTCGTGCTGTCCAAGGCCCTGGAGCTGGGCCACAAGGTCATTGTGGTAGTCAACAAGATCGACCGCCCCGACCAGCGTATCCACGAGGTCATGGACGAGGTGCTGGAACTGCTGCTGGACCTGAACGCCACCGACGAGCAGTTTGAATCCCCCACCCTGTTCTGCTCCGGCCGTCAGGGTACCGCCTCCTACTCCCCCGACGTGCCCGGCACCGACCTGGTGCCCCTCTTCGAGACCATCGTCAACTATATCCCCGCCCCCGAGGCTGATGTGGAGGCTCCCTTCCAGATGCTGGTGTCCTCCATTGACTACAACGAGTTCGTGGGCCGGATCGCCATTGGCCGCATTGAGCGGGGCACCGTGAAACAGAACCAGGAGATCGTGGTCTGCAACTACCACAACCCCGACGAAACGCCCAAGAAGGCCAAGGCCACCGCTCTGTACCAGTTTGACGGTCTGGGCAAGGTGCCCGTCACCGAGGCCGACGCCGGCAACATCATCGCCATGAGCGGCATCGGCGAGATCACCATCGGCGACACCATCTGCGCCCCCGACGCGGTGGAGCCCATCGAGTTCGTCAAGATCTCCGCCCCCACCATCGAGATGACCTTCTCCGTCAACGACTCCCCCTTCGCCGGTAAGGAGGGCAAGTTCGTCACCTCCCGCCAGCTGCGGGAGCGTCTGTTCCGGGAGACCATGAAGGACGTGTCCCTGCGGGTCACCGAGACCGACTCCACCGACGCCTTCAACGTGGCCGGCCGCGGCGAGATGAGCCTCTCCATTCTCATTGAGACCATGCGCCGCGAGGGCTACGAGTTCCAGGTGTCTCCCCCCCGTGTGCTCTTCCAGGAGATCGACGGCAAGAAGTGCGAGCCCATCGAGCGTCTGGTGGTGGACGTGCCCTCCGACAGCGTGGGTGCCGTCATCGAGAAGATCGGCTCCCGCAAGGGCGACCTGCTGGAGATGACCCCCGTGGGCGAGCGCATGAAGATCGAGTTCCTGGTGC
>DWXO01000061.1 GCA_019119165.1 Candidatus Flavonifractor intestinigallinarum
GGCCAGGATGCCCTCGGCGCCGAAGCGGGCGCCGTAGATGGTCTCGATCTCGCCGTGGAGCTTGGCCTCCCGGACAGCTCCCAGCAGGGAGCTGTTGATCACCGGGGTGGGGCCGCCGCCGTGGGCGATGAGCATATTTCCTTTCAGCATGACAGCGCCCTCCTTACACGTTGCTCAGATCGTCGTCCTTCATGCACAGATGGACGGCGCCCAGCTTGAAGGTCTGGGGCAGAGCCAGGATGTTGGGGTTGGGACCAACAAATTTCTTCTTGGCGTCCTCCAGGGCCTCCTCGAAGGTGGCACGGGTCTTGAGGCCCATGCCCCGGGCGATGCCGGGCTCCTGGGCGCCCACGATGTAGATGGCGGAGGTATTCATCTCGGCGATGTGGCCGCAGCTCATCATGGAGAAGCCGTGGAAGGGGTGGAAGGCGTTGCAGAAGCGGTACTTGCGGATATACTCCTGGTTGGTGGCAAAATACTCGCCGTAGCCCATGTCCTTTACGGTGGGGATGGTGAGGCACTCATAGCCGGTGAAGGGCTCGGGAGAGAAGCAGGCCAGAGCCTTCAGAGAGCCGTCCTCAATGTACTGCGTGGCGGCGCTGGCGGCCACGATGGCACACACGGCGTCGCCGGAGGCCACGGCCAGGGCGTTCTGAGCGCCGCTGTCGGCAGCCAGAACCTCGCAGTCCACACCGGCCTCGCCAAAGAAGGCCTTGGCCAGCATATGGGTAGCGCCGCCGGCGGCGTTGGCGCTGCAGATGATGCGCTGGGTCTTGCCGTATTCAATCAGACCCTCCAGTAATGGCCCCATCGGCCCGGATGTTGTCTTGTTAGGAGAGAAGGATCATGAAAACAATTAAATTCCGCTCAAACCTGGCGGCCGAGATCGTCAGCACCATCTTCGGCATCGCGGTGTGCATACTGACTCCGCTGCAGATCAGCGTCGGCTTCACCGAGTCCGTGGGCATCACCCCCCGCACGTTCCCCTATGTCCTGGGCGGCCAGAGCGGTTTGCAGCTGATTCACGGTGGCGGCGGTGGCCGGGTCATAGAGGTTGATGATGTCTCCGTAGTCGCTGCCCACTACCAGGGTCTCTTTCTGCTTCCAGCCCGAGGACTGCCAGGCCTTCCACTGGCTATGGTCGGTCTGATCGGAGGAATCGCTGTACCGCTGAACGGTGCCGTCCATATTGAGCAGGGCAATATGCTGATAGGTGGTGATCAGGACCTCATTTGTCCCTTCATCAACACCGGTGGCCTCATTGGCAGAGATATAGGAGCACAGACGGGTTTCATTGCCCCGCTCCACCAGGTAGAGATAGCCCTCGTCCGTATCCCGGTATGCGGTATCCATCTCGCAGTTGGCGGTGCGTACCGCTTTTCCGCCGCTCATGGTCCAGATCTCAGCGGTGACAGAGCCGGATACAGGAGACTCCACCCGCAGCGTCACCAGCTCGGGCTGCTGGTCGCCGTTGAAATCGGTCAGCCCGGCGTAGATAAGCCCCTCGCCGAAGTAGGATACGCCGGAATACGTCAGCTTTTCCTCCTGGGCAATGGAATAGGTTTGGATCTGCTGCCGCAGAACGTTGTTGTAGGCTCCGGCGGTCTGGGGGTCCAGAGTGGACGGGGAGACCGCGCCCGCCGGGAGACTCAGCATTCCGCCAAGCAGGCCTGCTGCCAATGTACCGCTGATCCATCGTTTCATCGTATAATTCCTCCTGGTTCTCTCCCGGCAAAAGGCCGGTGGTTATTTGACGGGGGGCTGCTGCCAGCGGCGGAGGGCAAGACAGTCGGTTTGTTTGAATCCCCTGCCGGTCCGGCAACCGGATCCCATGGAAAGGAAGCGCCTGCGCCTCCGCCGCTCCAGCCTGCGCGAGCTTGCCGCTCACGACAGTAAGAGCACTGGGGGAGGGGCGCGGTTTTATTTTTTGCTGTATTTTTTTCAGAAAATTTTGAGCCCAGCTTTGTGCGTAAAAAGAACCAGGGCAGAGGATACCTGACCTGGTTCTTTGCATATGGTTACTGAATGGCGGCTCGCAGCTTCTCAATGGTTTTCTTGACGGATTTTTTGGGGATGGAGGCGGTGAAACCTTCCAGGTCCCGCTCCTTGCCGCCCACCGAGCCCACGCCGATCTGTACCCAGCCGGACACCACCAGGGTATTGCCCTGGTATTCAATCTTGATGTAGTGCATGGCGGTCATGAGACCGGTTCCTTTTTTCCACACCACTTCCCGGTTGTAGTCGATCTCCCGGTAATCGTCGGCGATCAGGATATCGCGCACCATCTGGTCCACGACCTGAGGGGGCTGATGAAAGTCGATTCTCACAGTTGTTCTGGCCATACACGAAAACTCCTCTCTTTTTCCATTGCTTTTCGGCAGCAGCCCACAAGCGTTTCCATTATTATAGTACATCAGGAACAATGTGGCAAGGATGGAAGACAGGACTAAATTAAAAACGGCCTGCGCCTCAGGGCGCAGGCCAAAGGAGTTGCGTACAGGAGCGGGGCAATCCACACATTACCGCAGGCTCTCTGCCTTTTCCTTAATAAAGTGGCTCAGCCAGGAAGCTGTAGCCTTGTTCTCCAGGGCGAAGTCGATGGTGGCCTCCAGGAAGCCGCACAGGTTGCCAGTGTCATACCGGCGGCCCTCAAAGTCTACGGCCACCATCCGGCTCTTGCGGCACAGCTCCCGCAGACCGTCGGTGAGCTGGATCTCCCCGCCGTAGCCCGGCTTCAGGTTTTCCAGAATGTCGAAGATCTGAGGAGTGAGCACATACCGGCCCAGGATGGCGTAGTTGGAGAACATCTCCTGGGGGGTGGGCTTCTCGTTCATGTCGGACACGTCGAAGATCCGGTCCTCCAGGGCGGAGATCTTCACGGAAGAGTAGCGGGAGATGGCATCGGTGGACACCTTTTGGACGCCCACGGCGGAGGCGCCGTACTTCTCAGCGCCCTCGATGAGCTGGAGGGTCACCGGCTTTTTGGCCCGCATGATGTCGTCGCCCAGCAGCACGGCGAAGGGCTCGTCCCCCACAAAACGCTTGGCCCGATAGATGGCGTGGCCCAGCCCCTTGGTCTCCTTCTGGCGGACATAGAAGATGTTGGCCAGATCGGCGGCCCGGCGGACCTCCACCAGCTCCCGCTCCTTGCCGGCCTGGAGCAGGCGGGTCTCCAGCTCGGGATAGTAGTCAAAGTAGTCGTCCATGGCGGACTTGGCCCGGTTGGTGACGATGAGGATGTCCTCGATACCGGAGGCCACCGCCTCCTCGATGATATACTGGATCACGGGTTTGTCCACCATGGGGAGCATTTCCTTGGGGACGGTCTTGGTGGCGGGGAGCATCCTTGTCCCCAGACCAGCGGCGGGGATCACGGCCTTGCGGACTTTCATGGGGGAATCCTCCTTGTCTGTTGTAAAACTGAGGGAGGTCGCCTCAGCGGGCAGCCAGGCGGCGCTCCGGGATCATGGTGCGGAAGTAGCGGATCTTGGGCAGGGCCAGCAGCAGCACGGAGCCCAGCACATAACAGGCCAGGGCCTCGCCCACCACAAAGGTCCACATTTTGAAGGTATAGGCGGCCCAGAAAGCGCCGTTGAGGGCGCCCGCCTCCGCCCAGGCCCACATGGGGGGCAGCAGAAGGGCGTTCATCACGATGGGGGGCAGAGCGGCCAGATACCAGCGGGGCATCTTGGTGCTCAGAAAAGCGGCGATGGCAGTGGCCAGGGTGCCTACGATCATGTCAATGGGACCGTAGGGAGAGAGAATATTGGTCAGCAGACAGCCCAGCGCCAGACCCGGCGCGGTGGCCGGGAACAGGAAAGGCAGCACGGTGAGGGCCTCTCCCAGACGGACCTGAACAGGCCCGAAGGTGAGCTGAAAGATGTTGCCGAAATAGCACAGGACGAAGTAGACGGCGGCCACCATAGCGGCCAGGGTAAGATCACGGGTGGTAGATTTGCGCATACTAAGTTGGAACCTCCATTTTCGTATTTAGAGAACGGCGGTGAGTCCCGCCGAACGAACGCGGCATTGCCGCGCTTGGACCGGGTGTGGAAACCAGTCGGTCACATTCTAGCACAATCCCTGTGGAAAGGCAAGGGAAGGCGGCCTTCCCGGCGCTGATTTACAGGACCGGAAGAACCTGCTATACTGGTCAAAAAGACAAAGGAGGAAGCAGAATGGAACGATCCGCCGCGCAGGACCGCCGGAAGGCGGTGGAGCAGATGCTGGAGGAGGCCGGGGGGCCGGTGAGCGCCACGGCGCTGGCCAGACGGTTCTCGGTGAGCCGCCAGATCATCGTGGGGGACGTGGCTCTGCTGCGGGCTGCCGGGGCGGATATCGTGGCCACCCCCCGGGGCTATGTGCTGGGCCGCCGGCCTGCCGGAGTGGAACGGCGGGTGGCCTGCGTCCACGCTCCGGAGGAGATGGAAGCAGAGCTCAACGCCATTGTGGACGCCGGGGGCGAGGTGGCAGACGTAATTGTGGAGCACCCGGTCTATGGTCAGCTCACAGGCATATTGGGGGTGCGTTCCCGATATGATGTACAGGAGTTTCTCCGC
The DNA here is from genome assembly GCA_019119165.1 of Candidatus Flavonifractor intestinigallinarum. Lineage (GTDB taxonomy): Bacteria > Bacillota > Clostridia > Oscillospirales > Oscillospiraceae > Flavonifractor > Flavonifractor intestinigallinarum. The sequence goes on from DWXO01000061.1 coordinate 4,560, forward strand.
CGGGTGGCGGCGGACAGCGCCAGACCCCTGTCTGATCTGACGGGCGGTATCCATCTGCATACAATTCGGTGTAAGGATGAAAAAACGTTCCAAAGGATACAGAATTCCCTAGAAAAAGCGGGATTTTTGCTGGATATGTAAATATAGAATAGATGTTAGACGAAAGTTATGTTAAATCTGCCGAAAAAGTATTGCCAAATTGTGAATAATGGTGTATCATAGGGTACGAATCCTAGGGTTGGGGAGGCTTTTGGGATTCGAAATTATAAGGGAGGGTTATTATGAACTCACCACGAATGCAACGCTTCGGAAGAATTCTGCTGGTCGTCTTTGCCTTGGCCTGTGTCCTGATGACGGTCGCCTGCGCAGAAGGCGAAGAGGTCCAGAGCAAATTCTTCGGCACCCCCTGGTCCCTGTTGCCGCCTGTTGTCGCAATTGTTCTGGCACTGATCACGAAGGAAGTCTACTCGTCCCTGTTCATCGGCATCGTGGTAGGTTTCCTGCTGCAGGCCGACTTCGATGTGGTGCTTACCATTGACCATCTGGTCAACGGATTTATTGGCAACATCGGCGGTAACGCAGGTATCCTCATCTTCCTGGTCATTCTGGGTACCATGGTGGCCCTGATGATCCGGGCCGGCGGCTCCAAGGCCTACGGCGACTGGGCCGTCAAGCACATCAAGACCAAATCCGGCGCTCTGTGGTCCACCTTCATCCTGGCCATCGTGCTGGGCGTGGACGACTACTTCAACAACCTGACCACCGGTAACGTGATGCGTCCCGTCGCCGATGGCCACCACATCTCCCGGGCCAAGCTGTCCTATATGTGCGACGCCACCGCCGCCCCCGTGTGTATCATGATGCCCGTCTCCTCCTGGGCCGCGGCTGTCACCGGCGTTATCAACAACGAGGAGCTGGGCTTCCAGATCTTCCTGCGGGCCATCCCCTACAACTACTATGCCATCCTTACCATGGTGTTTATCATCATGATGACCGCCCTAAATATCGACTACGGTCCCATGAAGAAGCATGAGGACAACGCCGCCAAGGGCGACCTGTATACCACCCCCGAGCGGCCCTATGCCGACGCTGCCGAGATGAAGTTCAACCCCAACGGCAGGGTGATTGATCTGGTGATCCCCGTGGTCATCCTCATCGTCTGCTGCGTGGGCGGCTTGCTTTATGCCGGCTGGCTGGGCGGCGGCGAGGGTATCTTGGATATGTTCGCCAACACCGATGCCTTCTTCGGCCTGCCCTTCGGCGCCACCATCGCTCTGGTCATCAATATGATCTACTTTGCTGTCCGCCGCTCCATGAAGTTTACCGAGTTGATGGACTGCCTGCCTGAAGGTTTCAAGCAGATGGTGCCTGCCATCCTGATCCTCTGCATGGCCTGGACCATCAGCGGCGTCACCCGGGATGGCCTGGGCGCCCCTGAGTTCGTGGCCGCGTTTGTGGAGAAGCTCGGCCCCGGCCTGCATAACTTCCTGCCTGCCGTGGTCTTCCTCATTGCCTGCTTCCTGGGCTTCGCCACCGGCACCTCCTGGGGTACCTTCGGCATCCTGCTGCCCATCGTGCTGGAGATCTTCACCCCCGGCGGCTTCGACAACCTGACCGCCGAAACCCTGAACGAAGTGCCCATCCTGATGGTGGGCATCGGCGCCACTCTGGGCGGCGCGGTTATGGGCGACCACTGCTCTCCCATCTCCGACACCACCATTATGGCATCCACAGGTGCGCAGTGCTACCACCTCAACCATGTGGCTACCCAGATGCCTTACGCGATTACCGTGGCCGCCATCGGCTTCGTCAACTACATTATCACCGGCCTGATTATCGATTATGTGCCTCAGGTCGTCTGCCTGCTCATTGCCGTGGCCTCCACTGTGGGCTTTATGCTGGTGGTAGGCAAGCTCAACCACTCCTTGAACCGTCACTCTCAGCGCGACTGAGCATGATGTCGGCAGACTAACTGAATCCGCAAAAATCACCCCCGCCGTATGAGCGGCGGGGGTGATTTTTGCGTTTGAGGCGACGAAATGGAAACTTTGCAGTTTAAAAATATGCACAAACCGGCGTGTAAAAACCCACCCTGGCCCGCGCTGTTTTGCCGAAATGCCCGGGAGATAGGAAGTGTGTGGTTGCCCAGGAAAGGATTTTATAGGAATAAAATGGGATAAATAAACAAAAAATATGGATTTCTTGCCCAAAAAACTAGATATTTTTCTGTCGGCCCATACAAAAATGTGCAAAATGGCAAAAAAACATTGTCAATTTAATCACAATTTTGTTATGATACCTTTCGAGTCCTTGGGTTGGGGAGCTTTAGGATTCACCGATCTTATTAGGAGGGCTGATATGAATTCACCGCGTATCAAACGGTCTGGCAAGATTCTGCTGACCCTGTTTACCCTGATTTGCATCCTGGCAACGGCGGCTTTCGCCGAAGGCGATTCCACCGCTCAAATCGCGGCTTGGGGCACCATCGCATCTCTGCTGCCTCCCGTGGTAGCCATCATCCTGGCACTCATCACCAAGGAAGTGTATTCTTCTCTGTTCCTGGGCATCATCGTGGGCTGCCTGCTGTTCACCAACGGCAATCCCATTGACGCCCTTCAGGACTTCGTGTCCCGCCTGTGCAGCAACGCCGGCGGCAACATGGGTATCCTGATGTTCCTGGTCATCCTGGGCACCATGGTGGCCCTGATGATCCGGGCCGGCGGCTCCAAGGCCTATGGCGACTGGGCCGTCAAGCACATCAAGACGAAGTCCGGCGCTCTGTGGTCCACCTTCATCCTGGCCATCGTGCTGGGCGTGGACGACTACTTCAACAACCTGACCACCGGTAACGTGATGCGTCCCGTCACCGACGGCCACCACATCTCCCGCGCCAAGCTGTCCTATATGTGCGACGCTACCGCCGCTCCCGTTTGTATCATGATGCCCGTGTCCTCCTGGGCCGCGGCTGTCACCGGTATCATCGGCAACGACGAACTGGGCTTCCAGATCTTCCTGAAGGCCATTCCTTACAACTACTACGCCATTCTGACCCTGGTGTTCATCATGGTTATGACCAGCCTGAACATCGACTACGGTCCCATGAAGAAGCACGAGGACAACGCCGCCAAGGGCGACCTGTACACCACCCCCGAGCGTCCTTTCGCCGGTGTGGAGGAAATGAAGTTCAATCCCAACGGAAAGGTCATCGACCTGGTGATCCCCGTGATCGTGCTGGTAGCCTGCTGCGTGGGCGCCATGATCTATGTGGGCTACCAGGGCGGCGGCACCGACCTCATCAGCGCCTTTGCCAACACCGACGCCTTCTCCGCTCTGCCTCTGGGTTCTCTGATTGCCCTGATCTTCACTATGATTTTCTTTATGGTGCGCCGCTCCATGAAGTTCACCGAACTGATGGACTGCCTGCCTGAGGGCTTCAAGCAGATGGTGCCCGCCATCCTGATCCTCTGCCTGGCCTGGACCATCGGCGACGTGACCAAGGCTCTGGGCGCTCCCGAGTTCGTGGCTGACATCGTCTCCGGCTTCGGCGACAGCCTGCACAACTTCCTGCCCGCCGTGGTGTTCATTATCGCCGCGTTCCTGGGCTTCGCCACCGGTACCTCCTGGGGTACCTTCACTATCCTGCTGCCCATCGTCATCCCGGTGTTCTCCGGCGGCGTGGCGGCTGCCGATCTGACTGCCGATCTGATCAACGGCAACGAGATGCTGATGATCGCCATCGCTGCCACTCTGGGCGGCGCGGTTATGGGCGACCACTGCTCTCCCATCTCCGATACCACCATCATGGCCTCCTCCGGCGCTCAGTGCTACCACCTGAATCACGTGGCCACTCAGCTGCCCTACGCGGTTACCGTGGCGGCGGTCTGCTTCGTCAACTACATTCTGGCTGCTTTCGTCCAGAACATGATCCTGAACCTGCTGATTGCTGTGGTTTCCATGGTGGTGGTGCTGGTTGTCATCGGCAAGGTCAACCACTCTATGAATATCCACTCTCAGCGGGACTGATGAAAACAAAAAAAGTCCGGCCCTTTCAAAGGGCCGGACTCAGCCCGTCGATAAACCCTCTGGGCGGAGGATTCGGAGGGAAAGATAGTGTGAAAGAAAACCGTCAGGGTTGTCTTTCGCGTGCAATCAACTGACTTTTGAGCACTTTTTTGAAGTGCTCAAAAGTCCAGCAGCTTGTCGAAAATACTTTTTCGACAAGCTGAGTCCGGCCCTTTCAAAGGGCCGGACTTTTTTGCTGTTATCGGGTCATCCAGAACAGGTTGGTGTCGGTGACAAAGTTGGGCACGCTGTAGAGGACCAGAGCCTGATCGATGCCGTTCTGCTGGATGTAGTCAGCGATGGACAGCTTGTAGTAGCGCAGGTCGATCAGGTGGATCTCGGAGAAGTGGGGGGTGAGGAAGGGCACCAGGGAGTCGGCGTAGGAGTCCCGGATGATGAGCAGCTTAGGCTTGTCGGTATTGGGAGTCTTAACCACGCCAAGAGACTGGTTGCCGCCCAGGAACATGGAGTACTTATCCTTCACGGAGAGGAAGGAGGTGTCGTACAGGGAGCGGGGCACCTCCACCTGGTTGCCGGCGCTGTCGTAGGTGTAGCTGGTGACGGTGATGCCGGTGTCGGGCACATAGGTGGTGATGGTGTCGGGGTTCACCCAGCGCACGCCGGAGGAGGAGAACACCGTGCCGTAGAACTCAGTGGAGCGGACAGTCTCGGTGTAGGCGTCCAGAGGCACGGGGGTGTAACCCAGAGCCTCCGCCAGACCGGTGTAGCCGTAATAGGCGCCCAGGCTGGTCCAGTGGTGGTCAGTGCGGTAAAAGATGCTCTCATCCTTGTGCTCCCACAGGGCGCTGTACAGATCCGCCCAGGTGGCGCCGGGCACCGCCGCCTGGGCCTGGTCCAGCAGATCGGTCTGGCTGGCGTTGGGGGCCCCGTCGGGCAGCCGGTCGGCCCAGATGCAGGCCTGAGTGGGGATCAGGGAGAAGGTCACCGGAATATCCACACTTTCCACAAAGTTATTCACATAAGTGAGATTCTCGGTCACCTTGGCGGCGTCGGGCTGATTGAACCGGGTAATGAGGGTGTCCTGGTCGCAGAAGTAGACGTCGTTGTTCTCGTGCTTGCCCAGGATCCGCTCGCTGGAGGACTTCAGGGCAATCCACAGGTCCCGGCCCACAAACTGGTCGGTGGTGTAGGTCTCAAAGTCCTTCATAAACTGACCGCTCAACAAGCTGTCCACAGACAGCTTGGGCATCTGTTCCAGATTGCGGTTCTCCATTTCGGAGAACTCCCGGCTAGGAGTAGCGGCGTTGGCCACCAGGAACAGCCCGATAAAGGCACAGAACAGAGCGCTGATGAAGATGCAGTATTTTTTCGACATAATCAGAACCTCCAATCAGAAGCGGAAATAGAGGAAGGGATTGTAGGTGGCGTCCACCAGATAGGCGGTGGAGAGGATCAGACCGGCCAGCAACACCACCGGCAGCACCACTTTCATGGGCTTCTCCGGCAGCTTTTTCCACAGCTTGGTAGCCAGCGGAGTGGCGGCCACGGCGCCGATGATCAGCATGGGCAGGAAGGAGGAGAAGTAGTAGCCCACGCTGGCACTGACAAGCCCGCCCTGGGCGTTGCCGAACATGGCGGCCAGATAGGCGCCCATGTGGTTGAAGTCCTCCACGGCAAAGATGGCCCAGCTGACCAGCACCAGGAACAGGGTGTAAATGTGCTGTACCACAGCGGGACACTTCTCCAGCAGCTTGCCCAGGAAGGCCTTCTCCAGAATGATGAGGGCGGCGAAGTAGAGGCCCCAGATCAGGAAATTCCAGCTGGCGCCGTGCCAGATGCCGGTGGCGGCCCAAACGACCAGCAGGTTGAAAAACAGCCGGGGCTTTTTCACCCGGTTGCCGCCCAGGGGGATATAGAGGTACTCCCGGAACCAGGAGCCCAGGGAGATGTGCCACCGGCGCCAGAACTCGGTGACCGACTTGGAGATATAGGGGTAATTGAAGTTCCGCAGGAACTCAAAGCCCAGCATCCGGCCCAGGCCCACAGCCATGTCGGAGTAGCCGGAGAAGTCGAAGTACAGCTGGAGGGAGAAGGCCACCACGCCCAGCCAGGCGCCGGAGACGGTGAGCTGGTCAGTGGGCAGGGCCAGATAGACGTCCCACAGCTTGCCGATGTTGTTGGCCAGCAGCACCTTCTTGGCCAGACCCACCACAAACACCTGCACGCCGGAGGCAAACTGCTCCGGGGAGTGGGTGCGGTAGGTCATCTGGTCGGCCAGCTCCTTGTACTTGATGATGGGGCCGGCAATGAGCTGGGGGAAGAGGGTGACAAAGGTGCCGAAGCTGATGATGCTCTTCTGTACCTCCGCGTCCCCACGGTAGATGTCCACCGGGTAGGTCATGGTCTGGAAGGTGTAGAAGGAGATGCCGATGGGCAGAGTCAGGTTGAGCACCGGCATACCAACGCCGAAGTGCTGGAAGGTCCTGGCCACCAGATCCCAGTATTTAAAGAAGAACAGGATGGCCAGATTGAGGACCAATGCCACCGCCACGGCGATCCGCGCGCCCTTGTCGTCGCCCTGTAATTTTCGCCGGGCCACGATCAGGCCGCAGAAGTAATCCAGCACGATGGTGAAAATCATCAGCAGGATATACTTGGGTTCGCCCCAGCCGTAAAAGACCAGGTTGACCACCAGCAGCCACAGGTTGCGCCATTTCAGAGGGGTAATGTAGTAGACGAGTAATACAATGGGTAGATATAGAAACAAGAAATACAAACTGGAAAAAACCAACTGCTCACCTTCTCTTTACAGATCTCAGGAAAGACGCCCAGCAGGCTTGCCCTGCCGGGCGCTGACATGATTATAATGGGTACGGCACCAGAGTGCAACTTCTATTCTACCCAAAAATACGGATTATTTTGTATAGCTGTTGAAGATGGTGACCGCGTCGTCGGCATACTCGCTGATGGCGAAGAGCACATAGTTGCCGTTGGTGACCAGCTTGTAGTTCTGCACCAGCTCATACTGCTCAGGCAGGTACTGGGACCACTGGGCGTCCAGGTCGGCCTGGCGCTTGGCAATGCCGGCCTTCACGGTGTCCATCTTGCCGTCCTTCACCTTGGCGATGAAGAACTCGGTGGAGTGGACCCCCATCAGAGGCATCATGCACACATACTCCTCCAGATCGGAGGCGTTGATGCCGTACATGGCGGAGAGGGTGGCGTCGTCCATGGCGGTCAGGTTGGGCAGGCTCAGCTTGGAGATGTCATTCCACACGGACTGGACGGCGCTGGTCTCAGGCTTGCTCTCCGGCGTGGGGGTGGGGTTCACCGTGGGCTTGGGAGTAGCGGTGGGCTTGGTCGTGGGCTTGGGGGTAGCGGTAGGCTTGGTAGTAGGCTTAGCGGTAGGCTGAGCAGAGGGCTTGGCGGAGGGCTCAGTGCTCTCCTCCACGGGAGCGGAGCTCTCGGGCAGGGCGTCGGGGCTCTCCTCGGTGACGGGGGCGGAGTCCTCGGGAGAGGGCATAACGCTCTCCGCCACGGGAGGGGTAGTAACGGTGTTGGGGGTCTCAGCGATGCCGTCGTTGTTGCTGCCGCCGCCGCAGGCGGTCAGCATACCAAGGCTCAGCGTCCCGGCCAGAGCCAGGGCGAGAAAACGATGATTCATAGGTGGATTCTCCTTTTCTATTTTTGTGATCGCTCTATTGGACGGCGGCGGCTGACAAAAAGTTCCCGGGTTTCTGCAAAAAAACGCCCCCGCCGGAGCGGGAGCGCTGTAAGGCCCTTCAGACGGTGGGGGCGGAGCTGTCCATGGCGTCCAGAGGGAGCACCAGGGTGAAGCGGGTGCCCACCCCCGGCCAGGACACCACCTCAAACCAGCCGCCATGGCGGTCGGCGATCCACTTGGCAATGGACAGGCCCAGCCCGGCGCCGCCGGTCTGCCGGGCCCGGCTCTCGTCGGTGCGGTAGAAGCGGTCGAAGATGTGGGGCAGGCTTTGGGCGTCGATGCCCTGGCCCTGATCGGCCACCGTCAGCCGGGCCAGGCCGTCCTTCCCCTGGACCGACAGGGTGATGCACCCCCGAGCGGGGGTGTACTTCAGGGCGTTGTCCACCAAAATACGCAGGGCCTGCTTGATGAGCCCCTCGTCGGCCACCACCGGCACGGCGCACAGCCATTTCCCCTCCAGCTGGTGGGTCTGGTCCAGCATCTGGGTCTCCCGCAGCACCTCGGCGGCCAGCTCGGTCAGGTCGCACAGCTGGGGGTGGAAGGGGACGGAGTCGTTGTCCCCCCGGGCCAGGAACAGCAGCTGCTCCACCAGCTGCTTCATGGAGTCGGCCTCCTGGCGGATGGCGTCGATGGCCTCCTGCCGGGTGGCGGGGTCGTCCTTGCCCCACCGGTCCAGCAGGCTGGCATAGCCCTGGATCACGGCGATGGGGGTACGCAGCTCATGGCTGGCGTCGGAGACAAACCGGGTTTGGGAGCGGTAGGCCTCGTTGATCCGGTCCAGCATGGCGTTGATGGCCTGGGCCAGGGCTTTCAGCTCCTTTTGGGCCCCGGTCACCGGGATGCGCCGGTCCAGATGGCTGGCGTTGATCTCGTCCAGTTCTCCGGCCAGGGCCTGGAGCTCCTCCGGCGACATGGAGCCCCCCAGCCGGGTGGCGGCGGCGGCCAGATCCTGGATGGGCCGCAGGGTGCGGCGGATGGTGCCCGCATTTTTGAACAGGTTGAGCACCAGACTGACCAGCTGGCAGATCAGCACCACTCGCCCGGCAAAGACAAAGAGGGAGGCGGGCCGGGACAGGTCCAGGGTGATGGCCAATTCCTGGCCCTGTACCTGAGTCACCAGGGTATAGCTGGTGGAGCCGCCGGTGGAGAAGATCATCAGGGGAATGAGATGCACCCTCCCCGGATCAAACCAGCGCTGGTCCCCCTCCAGCGCCTGGGGTCCGGGAAGCCAGTGGGGAAGCAGGATACCGTTGGGGTCCCCCTCCGCCTCCGTTACCGAATAGCTGCCGGCGGACATCCATGCCGCGGCCTCCTCTGAGGGAGGCCCCTGTTCCTCCGCCAGCGCTTTCAGCTGGGAGGCCTGCCGGTCGGACCAGACGATGAGGCCCCCCCAGAACAGCAAAATGAGCAGGATGTCCAGCAGCAGATAGATTCCCAGCAGCCGGAAAAAGAGCCGGGCGTTGAGACGGGCCACAATGGAGGACTTGATGGGGCCGGTGGGTCGGGCGGTCTTGGTGGCCATGGCTTTATCCCTGGAGCCAGTTCAGCACCGGCTCCAGCTGGGGGGCGCTCACCCAGTCCGCCCCCAGCTCTATGGCTTTTAGGGCCTGACGGGACTGGGAGTCGGTCTTTTTGGACAAAATGGCCTTCATCATGGCCATCATCATCTTGTACTTGCCCCGAATCCGAGCGGGCGCATAGCCGCCCCGCAGATAGAAGAGGGGCAGCCCGCTACAGTGGTTGTCCCCGGCCAGCTTGTCCAGATCACACTCCGGCGCCAGACCCACAGCGCAAACGGCCTCCACCTGGAACCGGGAGGCCGCCTTTTTCAGCCCCTGGATCTTCCCGGCGCACAGCCAGCCCAGATAGAGCACCTGAGTCCCCCGGGGGAGGGCGGCGGCCTCCTCCAGCTGGTGGAGGGGCAGGCCGGTCTGGTGGGAGAGCAGGGTGGCGTACTGGGCGGTAAAGCCGGTATTGCTGGTGTAAACAATGGCGGATGCGTTCATTCCGATCCCTCCCGAATGACATAGCCCACACCCCGGACGGTGTGGATCAGCTTGATGTGGAACGCCTCATCCAGCTTGGTCCGCAGGAAGCGGATGTATACGTCCACGGTGTTGGTCTCGCCCATAAAGTCGAAGCCCCACACCTGCTCCAGCAGCTCCTCCCGGGAGAGCACCTTTTCCTTGTGTTCCAGCAGGCAGCGCAGCAGGTCGAACTCCCGGCGGGTGAGGGCCACGTTCTGGCCGTCCACCGTCACCAGATGCCGGTCCAGGTCCATGACCAGAGGCCCGGCGGTCAGCCTGCTGTCCGGCTGGGCGGGGGCGGGGCGCTTCCGCAGAGCGGCCCGGATGCGGGCCAGCAGCTCCTCGGTGGCAAAGGGCTTGGTCACATAGTCGTCCGCCCCCATGTCCAGGCCGGACACCTTGTCCATCACCGTGTCCCGGGCGGTGAGCATGATGACGGGCACCTGGCTCTCCCGGCGCAGCCGGCGGAGCACCTCCATGCCGGAGAGAGCGGGCAGCATGATGTCCAGCAGCACCAGGTCGAACCGGCCGGACAGGGCCAGCTCCAGCCCCGTCCGGCCGTCAAAGGCCTTTTCCACCTGATAGCCCTCGTAATTCAGCTCCAGCTCTACCATACGAGCCAGTTTTTCCTCATCCTCCACCAGCAGGATACGCTCCTCCACGGTACTTCACCTCATTGCTTGGATTGTTTCTTATGGGCAGCCTGCTCGGCCTGGGCCCTGGCCCGGCCCACCGCGTCGCTGACGGTGTCGGCGGCGTGGTTGACCGCCTGACTCACCTCGTTGCCGTCCAGATCGGGACCGGCGAACCGGTACCGGCAGCCCATAATAAGCCCCACAATGAGCAGGGGCAGCGAGATCCAGAAGGCCAGCAGCACCAGCAGGATAAAGATGAGCAGGGGGATGGAGACGATGGGCTCCCCCCACCGCCAGACCTCAAACCGGTTGGTGACGCAGCGGCGCACAAAGCCCACAAAAGCCTCCCAGCCGCTCCCGCCGGCGGCGGGCTCGGGCCGGGCGGGGCCCTGGTTGGGAGGCGGGGCGGCCTGTTCGCTGCCGGGCCGGGTGGAGTAGCGGGCGCTCTGCCCCCCGTCGGGGCGGACCTTGCCCCGCTGCTCCAGCAGGATCAGGGCCTCCAGCAGGTCGCCCCCGGTCTCCTCCAGCACCGCTCTGGCCTCCTCATAGGACACATTGGCCCGTTTTCGAAGCTGTTCCACCATTTCCAGTGTGACATCCATGGGAACACATCCTTTCAACGGTACCAGTATACCCCACAGCCGGTAAAGAGGGTATTTAGACTGTCTTAAAATCCCATTAAAACCGGCAACATTATATCAGGCCCCGCCCGCCGGCGCAAGCGGCGGCTTTACCGGGGGGAAAAACCATGATATAATGCCGTCAGAAGATACACGCGGAAAGGAGGGGACGGAATGAACTGGAAAAAGCGGCTGCTCACCCTGCTGTGCGCGGCCGTATTGGTGCTGGGACCGGGTCTGGCGGGTACTGCCAAAGCAGACACGGTGGAGATCTACCTGATGGCCGAAAACGACCAGATGCTCACCCTGCCGCTGGAGGCCATGCCCACCTGGATCGGCGGCTCTCTGTACGTCCCCTATACCGCCTTCGACTGGACGGCCACCGGGGTGAACCTGGGGGTGTCCTACGGGCAGATCCAGGGGGACGGGGGAAACAGCTTTATGCTGTACAGCCTCAGCGGTACCCTTACCTTTGATCTGAACGCCGGTACCTGTGTGGACCGCTCCGGCCAGCAGCTGGAGATGCGGGCGGTATCCCGCAACGGCTGGATTTTTGTGCCCCTGGCGTCGGTGTGCTCCTACTTCGGCCTGCGCTACAGCTATACCCCCACCAACTACGGCACCCTGATCCGCATTACCAACGGGCAGGAGCGGCTGGGCAGCGAGTTCATCCAGTATGCCCAGGACTCCATGCGCAGCCGGTACAACGCCTATATGAAGCAACTCTATCCCGACAACACGCCCCATCCCTCTGTCCAGCCCACCCCTGTGCCCACGCCCACTCCCAGTCCCGGGGAGGAGCCGGAGCGGGCGGAGCTGACGGTCTATTTCGCCTTCCAGTGTACCGGGGGCGGCGGCGTGGCCGACATTCTGGACCGGCTGGAGACGGAGGGGGTGAAGGCCCTCTTCCTGTTCCGTCCCCAGGAGCTGGAGGAAAATGAGGAAAATCTCCGCCGCATTGTGGGCTCCGGCCATGCTCTGGGTCTGAGCGTGGGTGGAACCACCCTGACCCAGGTGGAGGAGGAGCTGGCCCAGGGGTCCGCTTTGCTGGAGCGGCTGGTGCGGCTCAAGACCCACACCGTCTATCTGGAGCAGGCCGGCCGGGATGTGGCCTCGGCGCTGTCGGGAGAGGGCTGGGCCTGCTGGTCCCCCCAGCTGGATCAGACCGGCGACACCCGTTCGGCGGCCACCCGCAGCAGCGCCCTGATGAATACCTTTGACAGCCGTACCGGTTCCGTCCGGGTCATGATGGATGACCGGCCCGGTACAGCTGATGTGCTGGCCCGGCTGCTGCCCCGGATGGAGGGGGAGGACTACCGGACCCGGCTGGCGCTGGAGACCTGGTTTTGAGTACAGAGGGCGGGCGGATGCCCGCCCTTACCTTATATATAATAATGTAGAGACAGGAGGAACCTGCCATGCGCAGCGTCTATCTGGACAACGGCGCCACATCCTACCCCAAGGCCCCCGGGGTAGGGGAGGCCATGAGCGACTTTATTACCAAGATCGGCTGCAATATCGCCCGGGGGGGCTATCAGCAGGCCTATGACGCCGCCGGCCGGGTGCTGGAGGTGCGGGAGAAGCTGAACAAGCTGGTCAACGGCCCCGGCCCCCGCAACGTGGTGTTCACCGGGGGAGCCACCGCCGCGCTCAACCTGCTGCTCAAGGGCCTGCTCCGGCCGGGGGACAAGGTGCTCACCTCCCCCATGGAGCACAACGCGGTGCTTCGCCCTCTGGAGCAGCTGAAAAAAGAAGGCGTGGCGGTGGAGTACCTGCCCTGTACCCAGAGAGGGGAGCTGATCCTGAAGGGGCTGGCGGACAAGCTGACCCCCGACGTCCGGGCCGTCGTGCTGTGCCACGGCTCCAACGTGTCGGGTACCTTGTTTCCCATTGAGCAGGTGGGTCCCCTCTGCCGGGAACGGGGGATCTTCTTCCTGGTGGACGCGGCCCAGACCCTGGGGGCCATCCCGGTGGATATGGCCGCCATGTGCATCGACGGCCTGGCCTTCCCCGGCCACAAGGGCCTGCTGGGGCCCCAGGGCATCGGCGGGGCAGTGGTGACCGACGCTCTGGCGGCGGAACTGGACCCGCTGCTCTCCGGCGGCACCGGCAGTCTGTCGGAATCCCTGGAGATGCCCCCGTTCCTGCCCGACCGGTTTGAGGCGGGTACCCTCAACCTGCCCGGCATCTTCGGCCTGGGGGCGGCGCTGGACTACCTGGAACAGGAGGGGGAGGCCCTCCGCCTCCGGGAGCACAAGCTGGCGGGACACCTGTGGGCCCGGCTGATGGAGCTGGAGGAGGACGGCATCCGGGTGCTGGGCGCGGACGACCCCGCCCGCCGTACCGGGGTGGTGTCCATCGACTTCCTCAAGGGGGACAACGGGGAGATGGCCTTCCGGCTGGAGCAGGAGTACGGCATCCAGACCCGCTGCGGCCTCCACTGCGCCCCCATGGCCCACCGGACCCTGGGCACCTTCCCCCAGGGCGCGGTCCGCTTCTCCGTGGGGCCCTTCACCACCTTTGAAGAGATCGACTACGTCCAGGGAGCGGTATACGAGCTGCTGCTGGAGTGACCGTACCCCGTTCCTTTCCTCTGCCGGTACGCCTTGGCCGGAAGATTACGCTTATGTTACAAAACCGCCGGGGGTGTTGACGGAATGGATTTGATGGATTATCATTATGCCAGACTCATGGAGAGGATGTTCCCTCCTCATGGTCAAATAAAATAAGGAGGAATTCCAAATGAGAAACCTCAAGAGGACTCTCAGCCTGGCTCTGGCCGCTGTTATGCTCATGGGCATGATGGTTGTCGGCGCCGGCGCTGCGAGCAAGGATTTCACTGATGCCAGTGATATCAAAAATGTTGAGGCTGTCGACGTTATGGTCGCTCTGGGCGTGCTCGAGGGCGGCGATAAGGGCGACTTCCAGCCCAACTCCATCCTGACCCGTGAGCAGGCCGCCAAGATCATCTGCTACCTGCTGCTGGGCACCGAGTCTGCTGAGAAGCTGACCACCAACTCCGCCGTGTTCAGCGACGTGGCGGCCAACCGCTGGTCCGCTCCCTACATCAGCTACTGCGTGAACCTGGGCATTCTGGCCGGCGACGGTCAGGGCCACTTCTTCCCCGAGGGCAAGCTGACCGGCGCTGCTTTTGCCAAGATGCTGCTGGTTGCCCTGGGCTACGATGCTTCCGTTGAGAAGTACGTGGGCAGCGACTGGATGATCAACGTCTCCTCCGACGCCATTGCCGCCGGTATCGTTCCCTCCGGTCTGGTCCTGGCCAACGAGCTGTCCCGTCAGGACGCCGCTCAGATGGCTTTTGACACCCTGACCGCCGACATGGTGAAGTACGACAGCAAGGGCAGCGTTTCCGTGGGTGACATCGTCATCAACCAGAACGCCAATGCTGAGAAGATCGCCGCTTCCAGCAAGACCGGCTACAAGACCTCCGGCAACGACGAGTATCAGCAGTTCTGCGAGAAGTACTTCGCCGACCTGAAGCTGAACGAGAACTCCAACGACGACTTCGGCGCTCCCGCCAGCAAGTGGACCTATAAGAACAAGGCCGTGGGCACCTATGCTCAGACCGCCGACGCCACCTACAGCGAGGAAGTGCAGTCCAAGGAGCTGTACTCCGACCTGGGTCTGGACACCACTGTGAAGGCCGACGTCATCACCGACGGTAAGGCCAACGGCACCTTCACCATCCAGAAGGGCAACTCCACCGATAAGATCGGCGGCAGAGGCGTTGTGGTCAACGCTTACGCTGACGACGACAACAACGTGACTCTGGTTGTGATCAACACCTACGTGGGTGAGGTCTCCAAGGTCACCGCCGCCAAGGGCGACGATGCGGCCTATGTCACCGTGGACGGCATGAAGTACGAGACCGAGAACTTTGCCAAGGACGACGTGGTTCTCTACACCAAGGCTGACGGCGTGATCCAGACCATGGCTCTGGCCGAGAAGGTCGAGGGCGTTGAGGTTACCCGCGTCACCGGCACCACCAGCTTCGTGGCTGACGGCACCACCTACAAGTTCAACAGCAACGTGACCTTCTCCAGCGACGTGAAGAAGGACAGCGTTCTGGACCTGTATCTGGACACCTACGGCTATGTCATGAAGGTGGACGTCTCCAAGGCTTCCAGCGACTACGCCTATGTGATCAAGACCGGCGCCGATGAGGGCCGCTACGATGACGAGGCCAACTACTATGCCAAGGTCCTGCTGGCCGACGGCACTCAGACCGAGATCACCGTGGATGAGGACTGCCTGGGTAAGACCACGGACGGCTTCGGCACCAAGAAGGAAGCTCTGCGCCAGATGGAGGGCGACATCGTGGAGTACACCAAGGACTCCAAGGACGTCTACACCCTGAAGAGCCAGGCTGACAGCGCCACCGGCAAGGTGGAGATCAAGAAGGGCGAGTCCGCCATGACCTTCGGCGGCACCACCAAGTACGCCAACAGCAAGACCATCTTCCTGGTGCAGTCCGGCACCGACAGCAAGGCCACCTATACCACCTACACCGGCTACGCCAACGTGCCCAGCATGAGCAAGGACAGCGGCGCCACCTACACCGTGTACTGCAAGAGCGGCGATGTGGCTACCATCGTGTTTGTCTCCGGCGTTTCCGCCACCTCCAAGGATATCGTCTACGTCCTGTCCTCCAAGGCGGCCTCCAAGGTGGACGATAGCGACGCCGGCGTCTACTACGAGTACAAGGCTGTTGTCAACGGCGAGATCACCACTGTGAAGATGGATGAGAAGATTGCCACCGACGGCAAGAGCGACGTGCTGTACGGCAGCATCTCCTACGCCGACAAGGACAACGAGATCCTGGATACCTCCGCTTGCGATCCCTTCAGCATCGATAAGACCGACGACAGCTACTCCATGACCGGCAAGGTCACCGCCGAGGCCAAGGACGACATCATTGGCATCGACAACAAGAGCTACGCTCTGTCCTCCGATGTGGAGCTGTACGCTGTGACCAGCGGCGACAAGATCGAGACCGGCGCTCTGGCCGACGTGGCCAAGGACGGCACCGTGACCGTCATCGTGAAGAACGGCGAGGTTATCACCATCTTCTACGGCGTCAGCAACGACAGCCCCGTGGGCCCCGGCGTCAGCGACAGCTACAGCGTGTCCCTGGCCAAGAACGCCCAGACTTCCGCCACTCTGGACCTGACCGTGAAGAGCACCAACGGCTCTGACACCGCCAAGTTCACCTACAAGGTGTTTGCTTACGGCATCACTGCCGGCAAGGACACCGCCGTTGAGGTCAGCGCCGGCGAGGGCGCCCTGGTCAACGGCACCTCCACCGTCAGCGTCATCAGAGGCACCAACAACACCCTGGTTTACTACGTTGTTGTGACCGTGGGCGGCGACACCCTGACCACCTCCACCGTCATCGGCGGCTAAGACAGGGTCCCGTCAGAAAAACTGACCGTTCATTGCAGCGGCCCCGCTCCAGAGGAGCGGGGCCGCTCTTTTCAGCGAAAGGCAATATAGCGGTAGGTGATCCCTTCGGTATTGAAGCCGTTGCCCTTGGCAAAGGCACCGCCGTTGATCTGAAAGCCTGATGGGGTGGTGTAAAAGACCCCATCCCGGAGCCAGATGCCGCCGGAGCGCTCGAAGGCGCACTGCACCTCCTGGGTGCCCACAGTAAATACATAAGTGTATTGGTTATCATCAGGGTCGCAGTTGTACAGATAGAGCAGGGTGGGCTGAAAGGACAGGGCGATGTCCTGCATCCCCGTGCCGCCGTCCCCGATATAGCTGCCGCAGACGTAAGCCTTTTTGTCCTCGCCGTACTTTTCAGAGGCAAGCTGGGACAGGGCCTGGTCCACTTTGTTCAGGTCCTCGTTGAAATCCGTCCGCAGGAAGGGGTCCTCCGGTTCCCACTGGTGCAGCTGATAATGTTCGGTATACTTTGCCATATACATTCCTCCTCGTTTTCGTTGTGGCGGCTTTGCCTGCCACAGACAGCGCCGAAGGGCGCCATTGTTGCACGGAGCGAAAACAACTGGAGGCGCAGGGGGGAGGTCTGGCTATTGGCATCGGGCGCGAAATATGGTATCATTTTATGTAAGGCTGTCCCGGGAACGGGACCGGATATGGAGTGGAATGATCAGGCGAAGCGGGCCGTGCTCACAGGAAGGGGAGGCCCGCTCTGACCGGGAGAAAGGTGGAACCATGGCAGACTGGACGAGAGAACCTTTCGGCGTCACCGCCGGAGGCAAAGAAGTGGAACAGTGGACCGCGCAGGCAGGCAGCTACACGGCCAAGATCCTTACCTACGGGGGTATCCTCCGCAGTTTTTTGGTAGAGGACCGGGATGTGGTGCTGGGGTGCGACACCCTGGCCGACTATGAGAAGCAGGACAAATACTTCGGCGCCCTGGTGGGCCGGGTGGCCAACCGCATCGGCGGCGCCTCCTTCGACCTGAACGGGGTCCACTATCCCCTGGCCGCCAACAACGGCCCCAACTGTCTCCACGGCGGCGTCCACGGCTTTCATGAGGCGGTGTGGGAGGCGGCGGTCCATGAGGGCAAGCTGGTGCTCTCCCATACCAGCCCCGACGGGGACGAGGGCTTCCCCGGCACCTTGCAGGTGCGGGTGAGCTACGACCTCACCGCCGACGGGGTGCTCTCCCTGGATTACTGGGCCAAAAGCGACAAGGATACCCTGTGCAACCTGACCAACCACAGCTACTTTAATCTGATGGGCCACAGCTTCGGCTCTCTGGAGGGCCAGCGGGTCCAGGTGTACGCCAGCGCCATCACCGAAAACGACGCCGACAGCACCCCCACCGGGGCCCTGCTGGCGGTGGAGGGCACCCCCTTTGACCTCCGCTTTCCCCGGGAGTTCCTCCAGGGGCTGGCCATGGAACACCCCCAGCTGACCCTGGGCAACGGCTACGACCACAACTTCGTGCTGCGGACCCAGCCCAACGCCCCCCTGGGGCTGGCGGCCCGGGTGATGGGGGGCGGGCTGTGCCTGGAGTGCTACACCACCCAGTGCGGCCTCCAGCTCTACACCGCCAACTATCTGGACGGTGTGCCCGGCAAGGACGGGGCGGTGTACGGTCCCCGGTCGGCCTTCTGCCTGGAGACCCAGGGCTGGCCCGACGCCATCCACCATGAGGGCTTCCCCAGCCCCATCCTGCGGGCGGGGGAGGAGTACCGCCACACCACCACCTACCGGCTGGCCACCCTGTAAGCCGGAACAGACAATGACAAAGAGCCGGTCTGCCCCATTGGCAGACCGGCTCTTTTGCCGTCAGGATGAAACGGAATCCAGCAGTTCTTCCCGCTTTGCCTCCAGAGGGGCCCGGCGGCGGACCACATCCTGGAGGATGACGTCCAGATTCCGCAGGGTGGCGGTCAGCTTCATGAGGACCTCCGACACCCCCTCCTGGGCTGTCTTGATGCTGGACTGGACATACCAGTCGGAGAAAATGCCGTCAAAAAAGTAGTCGGCAAAGGTGGCAAATTCCCCGATCTGGATGTTGGGAACCTGGAGCCGGCTTACATCCGCCAGCTCGGTGCGGAAGTCGCTCAGGGCCCGCTGGGCCGCCTGGATGCTGGACTGGGCGCTGTCCAGCCGGTCGTACTTGGCCATGGTGGCGATGAGCCCGCCCCCCAGCATATCCCAGGTGCCCCAGTTGCGGGCGCTGTCCAGATCGTTCTGGACCTGGCCCAGCAGGCGCTTGGCGTTTTCACCGGCGGATATGGCCTCCTCCAGCTCCTTCTGCTGGTGGGACAGGTCGGCCAGCTGGCGGTCCAGCTCCGCAAGCTGCTGGCCCTGGGGGCCGCCCATGGCCTTCACCAGTTCGCTCTTCTCTTCCCACAGGGCCTCCAGCCGCTCTTGGCTGCCCCGCAGGCCGTCCCGCTCCCGGATCAGGCCGGTGAGCTTGTTCTCCAGGTATTCCAGATCTGACTTGGCCTGATCGTACTGGAACTTGGCGGCCAGGGCCTCCCGGCGCTCCTGGTCCAGTCGCTCCTCCTTCTCTCCGGTCAGGGAGAGAAGGAAGGACCGCAGGCCGCCCTTCTCCAGCTTGTCCACGTCGTCCTGCTCCTTGTGGAAGCGCTGGGCGGTCTCGTCCACCCTGGTCTGACGCTCCCCCCGCTGGCGGTAGAGCTCCTCGATTTGGGCGTCCAGCTGCCGCTGCCGGGCGTGGGCGGCGGTCAGCACCTCAATGTCCCGGTTGATCTCATACAGGCGTCGATCCATGAGGACTCACTCCCTTCTTTCCCTCTGATTTTACACACAACCACCGGGGAAAGCAAGGAGATACCCTGGACTTGCGGTCCAAAACCGGGTAAAATATTGGATACAAGTCCGATGCAAAGGAGAAGGCTATGGAAAGCATCATTCAGATTCTAGCCCGGGAGCTGGGTCAGAAGGAGACATACATTCAGAACGTGGTGAACCTCATCGACGAGGGCAACACCATTCCCTTTATTGCCCGCTACCGCAAGGAACTCCACGGTGCCATGGACGACACCACTCTGCGTACTCTGGCCGACCGGCTGCAATACCTGCGCAACCTGGACAAGCGGCGGGAGGAGGTCAAGGGGGCTATCGAGGCCCAGGGCAAGCTGACCGAGGAGCTGTCTGCCGCCATCGACGGAGCGGCCACCCTGGCGGAGGTGGAGGACCTGTACCGCCCTTACAAGCAGAAGCGGCGTACCCGGGCCACCATGGCAAAGGAGAAGGGGCTGGAGCCTCTGGCCGATCTGCTCTTCGCCCAGGCCATGGACGGCCCCGCGCCGGAAGAGGCCGCCGCCGGGTATGTGGACCCGGAGAAGGGGGTGGAGACGGTACAGGACGCCCTCCAGGGGGCCAGCGACATCATTGCCGAGCGGATCTCCGACGACGCCGACATCCGCAAGCTGCTGCGGGAGCTGGTGTGGAAGAAGGGCTATCTGGTGTCCGCCGCCGCGGCAAAGGAGCCGGAGGACACGGTGTACCGGCTGTACTACGACTTCCGCGCCCCCCTCAACCGCCTCCAGGGCCACCAGATCCTGGCCATCAACCGGGGCGAGCGGGAGGATATCCTGAAGGTGAGCGTGGAGATGGACCGGGAGGGAGCCCTTATCCCCATCCGGCGGCGGGTGCTCAACCCCGGGGCCCCCGCCATGGCCTTTGTGCGCGCCGCCGCCGAGGACGCCTACGACCGGCTCATCTTCCCCTCGGTGGAGCGGGAGATGCGCAACCTGCTTACCGAGCAGGCCGACGAGGGAGCCATCAAAATGTTCGGTCTCAACCTGAAACCCCTGCTGATGCAGCCGCCGGTGAAGGGCTTTGTCACCATGGGCCTGGACCCCGGCTACCGCAACGGCTGCAAGGTGGCGGTGGTGGACGCCACCGGCAAGGTGCTGGACACGGAGGTGGTGTACCCCACTTTCAATGAAAAGAAGAAGCAAGAGGCCATTGATATCCTGTCCAAGCTCATCTGCAAGCACGGCGTGGCCCACATCGCCATCGGCAACGGCACCGCCAGCCGGGAGACCGAGCAGATGGCGGTGGAGATGATCCGCAAGCTGGGGGGCGGGGTGAGCTATATGATCGTCAACGAGGCGGGAGCCAGCGTGTACTCCGCCTCCAAGCTGGCGGCGGAGGAGTTCCCCGACTACGACGTGAACCTGCGCTCCGCCGTGTCTATTGCCCGGCGGCTCCAGGACCCCCTGGCCGAGCTGGTGAAGATTGACCCCAAGTCCATCGGCGTGGGCCAGTACCAGCACGATATGCCCCAGGCCCGGCTGGACGAGACTCTGGGCGGCGTGGTGGAGGACTGCGTCAACGCGGTGGGCGTGGACCTGAACACCGCCTCCGCTCCTCTGCTGGCCTATGTGGCGGGCCTGAACAACACCACCGCCAAGAATATTGTCAAGTACCGGGAGGAGAACGGGGCCTTTACCACCCGGAAGGGGGTGCTCAAGGTGCCAAAGCTGGGCCCCAAGGCCTTTGAGCAGTGCGCCGGCTTCCTGCGGGTGCCGGAGAGCAAGAACGTGCTGGACCACACCGGCGTCCACCCGGAGAGCTACGAGGCGGCCCAGAAGCTGCTGGAGCTGTGCGGCTACACATTGAAGGACGTGGCCGCCGGGACCATGGATGAACTGGCCGACCGGGTCAAGGCCTATGGCAGGGAAAAGGCGGCGGAGGCCTGCGGCGTGGGCCTGCCCACCCTGGATGATATTGTGAAGGAGCTGCTCAAGCCGGGCCGGGACCCCCGTGACGAGCTGCCCAAGCCCATCCTGCGTACCGACGTCATGGAGATGAAGGATCTGAAACCGGGGATGGAGCTCACCGGCACAGTGCGCAACGTTATCGACTTCGGCGTGTTTGTGGACATCGGCGTCCACCAGGACGGCCTGGTCCACATCTCCCAGCTGTCCAACCGCCGGGTGCGCCACCCCTCGGAGGTGTGCGCCGTGGGGGACATCGTCACCGTCTGGGTGCTGGAGGTGGACGAGAAAAAGAAGCGTATTTCTCTGACCATGAAAAAGCCCAAGGAGGGAGCGGTATGATCCTCAGCTTTGACCAGGTGGGCGACCTGCTGGACGAAATGGCGGAGGAATTCCCCGAGGAGTTCTATCAGGACCTGAACGGGGGCATCTCCCTGCTGCCTGAGGCGGTAGAGGACCCGGCGGGGGAGGATCTCTACATCATGGGGGAGTACTGCAACGACATGATGGGCCGGTACATCAACCTCTACTACGGCTCCTTTGCCGCCCTGGCCCAGCAGGAGGACTGGACCGAGGAGGACTGGGAGGACGAGCTGTACACCACCCTGGCCCATGAGTTCACCCACCATGTGGAGGGCCTGGCCGGCGAGCGGGGCCTGGAGATCAAAGACGAGCTGGAACTGGAGCAGTACCGGCGGGAACAATAAGAAAGCGGCGGACGCCATGCGTCCGCCGCTTTTCTGTTCAGCTGTGCTGAGGCACCACGGCGAAAAAGACCAGGTCGGCCCCGCCGTCGTTGATGAGGGTATGGGCGTGGCCCTCCGGGCAGTAGTGGCAGTCTCCGGGGCCCAGCCGCTCCGACACGCCGTCACAGATGGCCTTTCCGGTGCCGGAGAGGATATACATGACCTCGCTGCTGCCGGTGTGGGTGTGCAGGCCGATGGAGGCGCCCGGCTCCAGCCGGTTTATCATGATGCGGTTGTGGCCGTCGTCCATAAAACGGCTGTAGGTGGTCTTTTCACCCCCTTTGAACTGGGGCATGGGGGTCTCTTCCAACTGAGAAAAACAGAGTTTCATAGGGCATCCTCCTTACAGAATCACACCGTAACGGGCGGCCAGCTCCTGCAGGCCCTCCTGCAGCTCCTGCCGGTCAAAGCCGGCCTGGTCCAGCTGGCCGTCGGTGAGGGTATTGGCACGGGTGTAGAAGTCCACCGCCACCTCCAGGTAGCGCAGGTCGTCCCAGTGGCTCTCCTGGAAGAGCAAATCCTCTCCGCCGCCCACGTCGCCGGCGGCCAGCAGCTCCACCAGCCGGAGGTGGAGGGCGTCCAGCGCCGCGTCCTCCTCCGCGCCGGTGGGCAGATAGTCGGCGGAGTCCTTTTTCAAAACCAGCTTGGCCAGGGAACGGGCCAGCCCGTCCACCTGACGCAGCATCCAATCGTCTGTCAGCATGGTATCGCTCCTTTTATAGTTCCCGCACCAGCTTGACGGCTACGCCGACAATGCGGGCCATGCCCTGCTCAAAGTCCCGCAGGGGGATGATTTTGGGTTCGTAGTAGGGATTTTCCGGCTGAAGGATTACCATACCCTTCTGGCAGCGAAAGCGCTTCAGAGTGGCGTCCTCCCCGTCCACCAGGCAGGCCACGATCTGGCCGTTCTCCGCCGTACACTGACGCCGGATGAGGACCAGATCCCCGTCCCGGATGCCTGCGTTGATCATGCTGTCGCCGGTGACCCGAAGATAGAAGTGCTCCTCCGGGTCGGGTACGTCGGCGGCGGCGTAGCCCTCGATCTGCTGGCTGGCCAGAATGGGAGAGCCCGCCCGGATCACCCCCAGGATGGGGACCACTGGCTCCCGCCGGGCGGGGCGGGGAGGCTGGCGGGGCACGTTGAAGCCTTGCAGCCACAGCGGGTCCACCCCCAGGGAGCGGGCAATGGCGGCGGCGGTGCCGATTTTGGGCTCACGCTGGCCCAGGACATAGCGGTTCAGGGTCTGGGGATTCATATTCAGCCGGTCCCCCAGCTGTTCGTAGCTGAGGCCGGACTCCTCCATCAGGCTGCGCAGACGGGCGCCGAAGGTGCTCTCCTGCTCCATACCGTGTTCCCTCCTGTCCAATTTGTGGGTCTATTCTATCACAGTTTATCACCAAACGCAACATACTTCGACAAAAAATGATTGACTTCTATCTCCGTTTGGTGTTATTATGAGTGCAAGATAGAACGAAAGTTCCATATCTGGACAAGTTTATCACCAATTGGAGATTGCCGTTGAAGGAAGGAGGACAGGCAGGAAACAAAAAAGCCCCGCCTGCCGGCGGGACATGGAATGAAAAAGGAGGGATGTCATTTATAAATAAAAAAACGCCCCGCCTACCGGCAGGACGTTTTGGTGGAGGAGGGTGGATTCGAACCACCGAAGCGAATCGCAACAGATTTACAGTCTGCCCCCTTTGGCCACTCGGGAACTCCTCCATATGAACTTGATGGAGCTGGTGGACGGACTCGAACCCCCGACCGGTTGATTACAAATCAACTGCTCTACCAACTGAGCTACACCAGCAGACCAGCTCGTCCACAGCGAATGTTATTTTATCAGGGAGGATGGGATTTGTCAAGAGAAAGAACAAAATTTTTTAAAAAATTTTTGGGGGAGGAATGGGTATCCGGCCACGGGTGTGGACAGACCCGCTGCGGGACGTGCAGCGGGCGCCGCCGGCAGGGTGGTGCCGCCTTTGCGGCGCGGAGCTGTATGGCAGGGAGCGGGAGCTGTGTCCGCTCTGCCGGGCGGAGCTTACCGACAGAGAGAAGGGGACGAGGAATGACGTTACAGGAGTTATCAGTACAATACCGGACAGGGGCGGAGACCCTGCGGCAGCGGGTGCTGCTGCTGGAGGGCAGGAGGACCGCTGAGGTGGACGAGCATGGCAAGCGGCTGCTGGAACAGCGCATCCGTCATCTGGAGACCATGTGGCGGGAGGCCAGGGACCTGGCGGTCCTGTGCGAGCGCTATTACGACAGGGGGTATCACTGCAATGTCCGGTACACGATATAGGAGAGGAAAGAATTTTGCCGCCGATATGGCCATGTACACCCAGGTGATGGCGGAGGACAACTCCGAGCAGATGGGGCGGCTGCGCCGCAACGTGATGCTGGCCCTCCGGGAGGATGTGACCCCCCGCCAGCGGGAGTGTATGCTGCTCTACTACGAGAAGCGGCTGAATATGAGGCAGATCGCCGAGCTGATGGGGATCGACAAGTCCACGGTGTCCCGCACCATCAAGCGGGGAGAGTCCCGGCTGCGCCGCTGCCTGCGCTATGGGGCGGAGCAGCTGCTGGCCCCCCGGGAGTGAGGTGTTTTTTCTACCGGGTCAGATGTTGAAATGTGAGGGGAATCCGTGATATACTTTCTTCCGAGAAACCGCGAAAATGGGCGAAGGGAGGAAGTTACCTTGGAATTGAACCTGACACAGAAGCAGACTCAGACCCTCTCTCCCCAGATGATGCAGTCCATGGAGATCCTTCAGATGGGGTCTCAGGAGCTGCTGGAATACATTGAGGAGGCGGTCCAGGAGAACCCGGTGCTGGAGCCGGAGGAGCGCTACGACAAGGCGGACGAGAGCGACCAGCTCCGCCGCAAGCTGGAGTGGCTGGAGTCCACCGACCCCCAGAACCGCTACTACCACCAGCAGGACACCGAGGAGGACGACGACCGGCTGGGCAATTACGGTACCATGGAGGACCGGGAGGACAACCTCTATTATTATGTGCTCTCCCAGCTCAAGGTGCTGGACCTGCCGCCGGAGGTGATGGAGGCGGGGACCTTCCTGGTGGAGAGTCTCAACCAGAACGGCTGGCTGGACGAGCCTCTGGACGCTCTGGCCGCCGACTGCGGCTGTCCGGTGGAGGTGCTGGAACAGGCCCTGGCCGCCGTCCAGTCCCTGGAGCCCGCCGGTGTGGGGGCACGGGATCTGTCCGAGTGCCTGCATCTCCAGCTGATCCGGCGCACCCCGGTGGATGAGTTGGCGGTGCGTATTGTGGACAGCCAGCTGGACGCCCTGTCCAAGAGCCGCTACGGACTCATTGCCCGGGAGCTGAAGGCCACTCCCGAGGAGGTGCGGGCCTCCTGCGAGCTGATCCGCACTCTGAATCCCCGGCCGGGCACCGGCTTTGCCGCTCGGGAAAATCTGACCTACATCAATCCGGACATCATCGTGGTCAGCTTCCCCGACCATTTCGAGCTGCTGACCAACGATTATTACTTCCCCACCCTGGGGATCAGCGGGTACTATACCCGCCTGTTGAAGGAGAGCGACGACCAGCAGGTGAAGGACTACCTCACCGGCAAGGTAAAGCAGGCCAAGTGGATGGTCCACGCCATTGAGCAGCGCCGCTCCACCCTCATGTCCTGTGCCAGCTGTATCCTGGACCTGCAGGAGGCCTTCTTCCGGCAGGGCCCCGGCCATCTGGTGCCCATGTCCCTGGCCGACGTGGCGGGACGCATCGGCGTCCACGAGTCCACGGTGAGCCGGGCGGTGAAGGACAAGTATATCCAGTGCTCCATGGGGGTGTATCCCCTGAGCTACTTTTTCTCCCGCAGCCTGGGAACGGGCAGCGAGGACGCCGCGTCCCCCGACGCGGCCAAGGCCCTGCTGAAAAAGCTCATCGCCGGGGAGGACAAGAAGAAGCCCCTGTCCGATCAGAAGCTGTGCGAGCTGATGACCGCCCAGGGCTGCCCCCTGTCCCGGCGCACCGTGGCCAAGTACCGGGACGAGCTGCACATCCCCAGCACCACGGGCCGCAAGCAATACGAATGATTTTGGGAGGAACCATGGGTTTTCAAGGGGTATTTTTTGATTTTGACTATACATTGGGAGACGCCACCGACGCCATTGTGGCCGGGTTCCGGTATGGCTTTGGACAGATGGGCCTGCCGGAGCCGGAGCGGGAGGCGGTGCGCCATACCGTGGGCATGACCCTGGAGGACGGCTACACCGCCCTCACCGGGGACCAGCGGCCCGAGCAGCGGGCCCTGTTCCGCAAGCTGTACACCGAGAAGGCCGCCCCGCTCCAGGTGGAGGTGACCCGTCTCTTCCCCGGCGCGGCGGAGCTGCTTGCCGCGCTCAAGGGGGCAGGCATCCCGGCGGGCGTGGTGAGCACCAAGCGCACCGACACCCTGACCGCCGTGCTGGAGGCCAGAGGAGTACGGCAGTACCTGGTATCCCTCACCGGGGGCGACAAGGTGGACCGGCCCAAGCCGGACCCCCAGGGACTGCTGGCGGCGCTGAAAGAGCTGGGCCTGAAGCCGGAGGAGGTGCTCTACTGCGGGGACACCCTCATTGACGCCGAGACCGCCCACCGGGCGGGGACCCGCTTCTGCGCCGTCCTCAACGGCACCACCACCCGGCAGGACTTTGAAGCCAGCGGCCTGCCCCTGGATCATGTGGCGGAGAACCTTGGAGATCTGAAGGCCTGGCTGGGTCTGTAATCCTATTATATATAAGGTAGTAAAAACGCCGGGGCGGCAGCCCCGGCGTTTTTTTGCCAAGAACGGACAACGGGGCCCCATACGGGGCCCCGTTGTCCTACAGAGAAAAAGAGGGGAAAAAGAGGAAAAATCGAAACAATCGGAATAGGGTTTACTTACCCAGGCGGCGGACCATTTCCTTGGCGCAGAAGGTGGCCACGTCGTCGGCGTAGGTGCCGGCGCCGAAGCCGGCGTCATAGCCCAGCTCCTTGGCCAGCGCGTGGGTGATACGGGCGCCGCCGCAGCAGAAGATGTACTTCTCGCGGACGCCCTCGGCCTCGGCCAGCTCGATGAGCTCGGTGAGGTTCTGGATGTGGACGTCCTTCTGGGTCACGGTCTGGGACACCAGCAGCACATCGGCGTTGACCTCGGCGGCCTTCTTGAGGAACTCCTCGTTGGGCACCTGGGAACCCAGGTTGTAGGCCTCGATCATCTCATAGCGCTCCAGGCCGTAGTGGCCGGCGAAGCCCTTGCGGTTCATGATGGCGTCGATGCCCACGGTATGGGCGTCGGTGCCGGTGGAGGCGCCCACCACCACCAGCTTGCGGCCCAGCCGCTCCTTCAGGAACTCGTCGGTCTCGTCCATGCCCATGGCCTCGTCGGCCACGGTCTGCACCACGATCTCGTTGTAGTTGATGGAGTGGGTGAGGGAGCCGTACACCACATAGAAGGTGAAGGCCTCATCCAGCTTCTGGCGAAGGGCCACATTGGGGTCGGCCAGGCCCATCTTCTGGGCCATGAGCACGGCGGCCGCGGCGCCCTTGTCGTCGTCCTTGACGGGCAGGGTGAAGGAGAGCTGCACCTTGCCGTCGTTCATGGTGTCGCCATAGGGTTTCAGCCGGGTCAGGTCCAGTGTGGTGTCCAAATCTTTGTCACGAATCTGATACAGTCCGGAACTCATTTGCCGGCACCCCCTTTCATCATGGGCTCAAGGAAGGGGTTGAAGTACCCGGCGGCCTTGGTCACGACGCCGTCCAGGCCCTTGCCGCCGTCCCGAGGACGCTTGATGTCGGCAAAGATGCCCCGCTCCAGGGTCTCGAAAATGCCCAGCTGCTCGATCTGGCCCAGCAGGTCGGTAGCCTTGTGCAGCACGTCGGCGGCACGGTTCTGCATGATGCCGCCTTCCTTGAACACGATCTCGCTGCCCAGGTCGTGCATGGTGCGGAAGATGTACTGGGCGTTCTGGATGGCCAGGAAGCGGTCGGACAGGAAGGGAGTATGAATGGCCTCGGTCATCATGCCCAGCAGGTGGATCTTCTGGTTGGTCAGGATGGTCACCATGTTGAACAGGGCGTCCTGAACGTGACCGCGGAAGATATTGCCGGTCATGAACTTGGTGGGAGGCATATACTTCAGGGGAGCGTTGGGGAAGATCTCCCGGGCCATCTCGGCCTGGGCCAGCTCATACAGGAAGCCGTTCTCCACGTCGGGGTCGATCTCGAAGGCGTGACCCAGACCCATCTGCTCCTCGGGCAGGCCGGCACGCAGGGCGAAGGCCTCGTTGAGGAACTGGGAAGCCAGCACGGTGTGGGCCTCTTCCACAGCGTCGGCGGTGGTCAGGTAGTTGTCCTCGCCGGTGTTGATCACCACGCCGGCATAGGCGTTGATGGCACGGGAGAAGGACTGGTCCACCAGGGTACGCTGCATATTGATGTCGCGGAACAGGATGCCGTACAGAGCGTCGTTGAGCATCACGTCCAGACCCTCAAAAGCGCCCATGGCGGCGATCTCGGGCATACACAGGCCGGAGCAGTAGTTACACACGCGGATGTAGCGGCCCAGCTCCTCGCCCACCTTGTCCATGGCCTCGCGCATCAGGCGGAAGTTCTCCTGGGTGGCGTAGGTGCCGCCGAAGCCCTCGGTGGTGGCGCCGTAAGGCACATAGTCCAGCAGGGACTGGCCGGTGGTACGGATAACGGCGATAACGTCGGCGCCCTGGCGGGCGGCGGCGGTGGCCTGCACCACGTCCTCATAGATGTTGCCGGTGGCCACGATCAGGTAGATCCAGGGGCCCTGCTTCTCGCCGCCGTGGGTGGCGATGAAGTCCTCGCGGCGCTTGCGGCGGGCGCGGATCTTGGCCAGGCTGGACCCCACGATGGGGTCCAGGGCGGCGTGGATCTCAGCCTCGCCGTGGGTGGGCAGGGCGGTCAGGTCCAGCTTGTCGTTGGCCACGTCCTCGGCGATGGCCTGGGGGTCCTTGCCGGTCTCCACCATGGCGTTGCCGATCCAAAAGGCGGCGCCCTGAGGCAGCGCGCCCTTGTCCATCAGGTGCTCCACCACCACGTTGGGCAGGGGTACGTCGGCGGCGTCCACACCGTCGATGCCCAGCAGGCGGCAGATGGTACGCTCCACGGCTACGGTGGTGCAGCCGTCGATGAAACGCTGGGTGTCGTCCGCCACCCGGGAAGCGTGGGCGCGGGCCTGTTCCACCAGCTTAAAATCAAGGTTCAGCTTGGATTCCAACATCGATCACTTCCATTCTTTGTCAGTTCGAAAACGGGGGGCAGCGGATCGCCGCGGTTGGGCGGCGATCCGCTGTATTTATCTGGATTACTCCTCGTGGTGGGAGCGCTTATGACGCTCCAGACCGGCGGGCTCCATGGACAGCGCCTGGCCGCGCTCCAGGCCGGCCACGCCCATGAGCTCCTTCTTCTTCTTGCCGGTGCAGTAGTCGCACTGACAATCGGTGTAGTGCTCGGGCTCGGTGTAAGTGGTGATAACACCCTCGTAGTTGCGCAGGATGACCTTCTTGGGGGTCTGGGAGATGACGTACTGAGGCATAACGGGGGTCTTGCCGCCGCCGCCGGGGGCGTCCACCACGAAGGTGGGCACGCAGAAGCCGGAGGTGTGGCCGCGCAGGCCCTCGATGATCTCGATGCCCTTGCTGACGGGAGTACGGAAGTGCTCCAGGCCCATGGACAGGTCGCACTGATAGATGTAGTAAGGACGCACACGGATCTTGACCAGCTCGTTGACCAGCTTCTTCATGGTGTAGACGCAGTCATTGATGCCGGCCAGCAGCACGCTCTGGTTGCCCAGGGGGATACCGGCGTCAGCCAGACGGGCGCAGGCGGCGGCGGACTCGGGGGTGATCTCGTTGGGATGGTTGAAGTGGGTGTTCAGCCAGATGGGGTGATACTTCTTCAGCATATTGCACAGCTCGGGGGTGATACGCTGAGGCAGCACCACGGGGGTACGGGAGCCGATGCGGACGATCTCCACATGGGGGATCTCACGCAGCTTGGCGATGATGTACTCCAGGCGCTCGTCGGAGCAGAGCAGCGCGTCGCCGCCGGAGAGCAGCACGTCCCGGATGACGGGGGTGTTGCGGATGTACTCAATGGCCTGATCCACCTGATCCACGGGCAGGCCGGCGTCGTTCTGACCGGCGAAGCGGCGGCGGGTGCAGTGGCGGCAGTACATGGAGCACTGGTCGGTGATGAGCAGCAGGCAGCGGTCGGGATAGCGGTGGGTCAGACCGGGAGCGGGGGAGTCCTCATCCTCGTGCAGGGGGTCCAGCAGGTCGGCGGCGGACTGGTGCAGCTCCTTGGCAGTGGGAACGGCCTGGAGCCGGACGGGGTCGTGGGGATCGCCGGGCTGGATCAGGGACAGATAATAAGGAGTGATGGCCATGCGGAGGGTGCCCAGGCAGGCCTTGACGCCTTCCTCTTCCTCAGGGGTGAGCTCCACGTACTTTTTCAGGTCCTCAAGGGTCTCGATGCGGTTTTTGACTTGCCAATGCCAGTCGTTCCACTCTTCATCGGTCACGTTGGGAAACAGGATCTTGCGGCGGGACTCTACCATAACAAGGTCATCCTTTCTAAATCAGTGTGGGGATGCACGATCCGTAGGTCAGTTATCCGGGCCAAAGGGCGCGGCGGCGGAGAATGGGTTGGGGAGGAGGTGTTCTCGGCCGGGGCCGTGGGCGGATACACTGCCACGGGATAGTCACATCAGATATCGTTTGCCCGCTGAGCGGGGAAACTTCCAAATTTACAGATACTTCTTCTCGAAGTAGGCCTTCAGCTGGGGATTCTCACGCAGCTCGGACAGGGTGATCTCGGCGTGATCCTTGGTGTAGCCGTTGCCCACGATCATGGTGACGTCCTTGCCGCAGCCCTCGGCGCCCAGGGCGGCCTTGGCGAAATCGGTGGCCATGGAGAAGAAGTACACCACGCCGTTGTCATGGACGGGCAGGATGGCGGCCATCTCGCAGGCGGGCACGTTGACGATCAGGATGGACACGTCGTACTCCTTGCCGCCGTTGACGGCCAGGGACTTCTCCAGCACCTCGGTGGGGTTGGTGGCGGAGCCTACGATGGCGTGGTGGCAGAGGTTCATGCTCTTGAGCAGGTCGGCGTCCTCCTGGCAGATGACCAGAGCAACCACGTTGCCGGTGGGGCCGACGCGCTTCATGGCCTCGTAGCAGCACATCATGCCGCCCTTACCGGCGCCGCCCAGGATGAGCACGGAGTCACCGGGCTTCACCAGCTTGGCGGTCTGGGCGGGAGCGCCGGCCACGTCCAGAGCGGCCAGAGCCAGCTCCTCGCTCATGTCGTCGGGCAGCTTGGCGTACAGGCCGGACTCAAACAGGATGGCCTGGGCGTCCACGTCCACACGGTCGATCTCGGGGTGGATGGCCTTAATCTTGTTGATCTTCAGGGGAGTGAGGGACAGGGAGACCAGAGAGGCAATCTTGTCGCCCACCTTCAGGTCGATCTTGCCCTGCAGGTCCTCGCCGATCTCGCGGACGGTGCCGATGAACATACCGCCGGAACCGGTGACGGGGTTCTGCATCTTGCCGCGCTCGTTGACGATATCCAGAATCATCTGCTCGGTCTTGGCCAGGTCCTTCTCGCAGGCCTCATAGATCTGAGTGAAGGAAGCGGAGTCGATGTTCAGAGCGGAAACGTCGCACAGGATCTCATTGGAGTAGCACTCCATGGTGTTGTCGATCTTCTTGGCAGCCTGGGTCAGCAGGCCCTTGGGCTCGATGACGCGGTGAGTGCCGTACTTGTTGCCTTTCTTCTGCATAGAAAGTTCCTCCTGTTTCGTTTAGTTTGGTTGGGGAGATATATGGTTGGGGAGATAAGTAAAACGAAGGAATGAATCAGGCCAGGGACAGGATCTTCCGGGCCTCGTCGGGGGTGGCGATCTCGCGGCCCAGCTCCTTGGCCAGGCGGACCACCTTGGCAACCAGCTCGCCGTTGGAGGCGGCCTTGTGGCCCTTCTCCAGGTAGATGTTGTCCTCAAAGCCGACCCGGACGTTGCCGCCCATCACGATACCGGCGGCCACCATGGGCCAGGCGCCCCGGCCGATGCCGGTGACGGTCCAGGTGGAACCGGCGGGGATCTGCTTCACCAGGTAGTCCAGGTTGCCCACGGTGGCGGGGGTGCAGCCGGACACGCCCAGCACGAAGTTGAACTGCATGGGAGCGCCGGGGACCAGACCCTTGTTGGCCATGTTCACGATGGTGTCCAGGTGACCGATCTCAAAGCACTCATACTCGGGCTTGATGTTGTTTTCCAGCATCCGCTTGCCGAAGGCCCGCATGGTGGGCATATCGTTGACGAAGATGTCGTCGCCGAAGTTGCAGGTGCCGCAGTCCAGCGTGGCCATCTCGGGGCACAGCTCGGTGGGCTGGAGCCGCTCCTCGGGGGTCATGCCGGTGGCGCCGCCGGTGGAGGGGATCAGGATGACGCCGGGGCAGGCCTCCTTGATGGCGTCCAGGATCACACGGAACCGCTCCCGGTCCTGGGTGGGGGTACCATCGTCCTCCCGGACGTGGACGTGAATGACGGCGGCGCCTGCTTCAAAGGCGCTCTTGGCCTCGCGGACCATTTCCTCCACGGTGTAGGGGACAGCGGGATTGTGCTCCTTGGTGACCTCTGCGCCGCAGATGGCCGCGGTGATGATAAGCTTTTCCATGACACGCCTCCTCGAAAAAATAAGCTACCCCGCCGGTAGGAGATTCCTTCCTCTGGCGGGATAGCGCTTCATGAACAAAAAAACACTACTCATGTCCGCGGGAGGGGAGACTCTCGTTCAGACACAAATAGCGCTTCATGTGACTCATGACAATCCGTAAGCACTGGGCCCACGGCTCAGGGGGAGGGCTGTACGATTCACGTCCCCCTTCGGCGGAGCGGACATTCACAGAGTACATCGGGCTCGCCTGCCCTTGTCATTGCTCTGCTACCTTGCGCTCCGCGCCTCTATCCATGCGTGTTATTCACTTTTGACAAATTCACTATAACTCAGGCCATTTGGTTTGTCAACTATTTTTTGAAAAATTAGGCCGACAAAATTTTTCTACAGCACATAGACTTTTGTACGCTACAGCGGGACAGCGGTTACCAAATGGTAACCAGAACTGGAAGGGAAAAAAGACCGGCAGGCGGGGCGTACCGCCTGCCGGAGCAGGAAAAAGTTACAGATCGGCCTGGAAGAGTTCCATGAGGGTATCGTCCAGTTTGAGCAGCCTGCACACCCGCAGAGCGTCCCGGGGACAGGGGGCGCCGGAAGGCGCGGGGAGGAGCCGATAGTCCATCCGGCGGGCGATCCGCTTGCGGGGATCGTCCCCCTCGTCCCCCTGGATGTCCCGCACCAGACCGGCCACCTGGTAGTGGGCTCCGGCCACGTCGGACACCCCGTCGTAGTGGGTGGTCATGAGGGCCACGCAGTCCAGAGTGCTCAGGTGGCGCACCAGAGCCCGGGCCAGGGCGGCGCCCTCCTGGGGGTTGGTGCCCCGGGCGAACTCGTCCAGCGCCACGAAGAAGAACTGATCCCGGGTTTCCCGCAGCAGTTTGTCCAGCAGGTGGACCTCCTTGCCGAAGGAGGACAGGCCGCCGGCGCCGGGGCCGCTGTCGGCCAGGATGAGCTCCACCCGGTGGAACAGAGGCAGGGCGGCGGACTGGGCAAAGACAAAAAAGCCGCACTGGCACAGCAGCAGGGAGAGCACCGTGGAGCGGAGGGACACGGTCTTGCCGCCCATGTTGGCGCCGGTGATGACGGTACACCCGGGTTTCAGGTCCAGATCCAGCAGGGTGAACTGCTCGCCCCGCTCAGCCAGATCCTCCTCCACCTGGGGATGGCGCACCCCCCGCAGGGTGATGGATTTGTCGGCGCTGAGAGCGGGCCGGACGCAGTTGTACCGCAGAGCCAGCTTGGCCTTGGCCACGATGAGATCCAGACGGCCCAGGGTCTCCATATTGTCCAGGAAGGCCTGCTTGAAGGCCATCAGCTTGCCGGTGAGCATCCGGCGGACCTCCAGCTCCAGCTTGTCCTCCTCCACCGCCAGCACCCGGCGTTTCTCCATCAGGGGACCCCGTTTGTCCTCCATGGTCATGCGGATGGCCTTCTCCAGCTTGGCCTTCTCCGCCCGCAGGGGGGCCAGGTCGTTGTGGTAGGAATTGACAATGGCAAAGGTGGGCAGGCGGCGGCCCTCCGGGTCCATCAGCTCCAGGGCGTCGGCCAGGGAGGGGAAGGACAGCCCGGCCATGGGGGGCAGGGCGTCGTAGGCCTGGAGCAGCTGCTCCAGGGTGACCAGAAAGTGCTTGATCTCAAAGAGCTCCACCAGGTCGAAGGGGGCGCCGGGATCCCGGTCGAAGGAGCCGCGGATGTCGTGAAACAGGGGCAGGCAGCGGGTCACTCCCCGCAGAGCGGCGGCGGCGTCCTTCCGTTCGGCCTCGGTCAGCTTCACCGGGCCGCAGCCGCAGCCCTCGGTCTGAGGGGCGGTGGTGCCCGCGTTCCACAGCTCCATGGCCAGGGCCACGTTGTCCAGCTCCTCCTCCAGGGCGGCCTCCTCTCCGGGGCCGTACCACCGCAGGGCGCGGGCGGCCGCCTTGCCGAAGGGCGACATGGGACTCAGCCGGTCCAGCACCCACTTCAGGCCCGCGTTCTCCCGCAGTTCATGCGTCAGTTCCATCATGATCCTCCTTCACGTTGACCACCGGCAGGTGGATGGCCTGCCGCAGGGCGGAGATAAATTTGTCCGGTTCAAAGTGCCAGCCGTAGGCCGACCAGGGGTTGGCCGCCACGGCGGCGATGGTCAGCTCCCGGCGGACGGCCAGCTGGCCGCCGTTGCGCTGGAACAGCTCCAGGGCGGCCCGGCCCGCCAGCACATGGGTGGCGTCCTGGGTGACCAGGGTGGTGGGCGCACCACGGCGGGCCAGGGTCTTGAGCAGGGGATCGGTGATTCCCCCTGAGGCCCACACCGCCAGAGGCCGGCGGGGCAGCTTGCTCCACTTGGGGCTGCCCCCCTCGTCCAGCGGCAGCTCCAGAGGAGCGCCGTCCAGCTCAAACAGGGCAAAGCGGTCCTCCGCCCCCTTCAGGGCGGCCCGCAGGCCGGGATGCTCCGGCGCCTTTCGGTCAAAGAGCCAGCAGGTGTGGGCGGTCTCCGCCACCACCAGGTCCATGTCCCGGTCCAGAGATGCGCCCGTACACAGCAGGGCCACGCCTTCCACCCCGGCTCCCGCCAGGGACTTGCGCCCGGCGGCCCCGTCGATGAGGACCCGCTGGGCCCCCAGCTCCATGAACCGGGCGGTGAGGGGCTTCAGCTGCCCGGCGGCGGAGGGACCCGCCAGCTGCACATAGCCGTCGGACAGAGTGCGGAAAATGGCCACCGGTCCCAGGGGGGTCATCACGTCGGTGAGGTCCACCACCTCCAGGGTGGCGTCGCACAGGGTGAGCATCCCCCGGGCGGTGGCAAACAGATCGCCGGCTTTCAGATACAGGTCCGGCTTTTCCGTGCCGGTGACCAGGTCGGTGCGTTCTCCGTCCCGGCCCACCGAGGTGAGGGCCAGCCGTTCCTCCCCCAACTCGGCCATCAGGCGGCGCATGGCGGTGGTCTTGCCCGCGTTCTTGCACAGGCCGATCACGGTCACGGGGGAGGCGTCCCCCACCAGCGGCGCTAACAGATGTTCCAAAATAGGGCCTCCCTTCCACAGGAAAATTGGGTCATTTTTGAGCTTGTCGAGGCCATTATAAGAGGCCCTCATCGGTTCTGTCAATGGGGGAGAGAAGAATTTCCCGCCTTCGGCGGAATGGGCCGTCGGCTGCAAAATATGAAAGAACAAAATCTATATATTGCATATGAGAGCGCGAAAAAGGAAGGCAAAGGCCAAAGGATAGATTACGAACAGGATAATACAATCAAATATTTACAAATAACCGGATAGAATGGCGGGAAAGAAAAAACGGCGTGAAGTAAAGTGTGAGTACGGGTGAATTTTAGATATGAAGAACTTTCAAAATAAAAAACCGCCTGTCCGGCGGCACAGCCGTCGGACAGGCGGTAAGAGCTGGGGAAAGGTTTACTGCTTGGAGAACTGATCCTTGCCCGCGCCGCACAGGGGGCACACCCAGTCGGCGGGAACCTGCTCCCAGGCAGTGCCGGGGGCCACGCCGTTGTCGGGGTCGCCCTCAGCGGGATCGTAGACATAGCCGCAGAGATCGCAGACGTACTTATCCATGTTAGAACGCTCCTTTATTTTCATCTTAAATCAAGCGGAGGATACCCGACGGGGAAACAACCTTGCCGGATTTCCTGTCCTGTGGTATGATACGCTTGTTACGCTACTAGTTATAACACATTGGGGGACACTGTGAAAATTGGCAATATCACGATAAATTCGGCTCTGGCGCTGGCTCCTATGGCGGGAGTGACAGACCTGGCCTTCCGGACCATCTGCCGGGAGCTGGGGGCGGGCTATACCATTACGGAGATGGTGAGCGCCAAGGCCCTGTGCTATCAGGACAAAAAGTCCGTTCCGCTCCTCCAGCTGGGGGAGGGGGAACACCCGGCGGCGGTGCAGATCTTCGGAAGCGACCCGGCCTGTATGGAGCAGGCGGCGGGCATGGCCGGGGAGCGCTCCGGCGCCGATATCATTGACATCAATATGGGCTGCCCGGTACCCAAGGTGGCCAATTCCGGGGACGGCTCGGGGCTGATGAAGAACCCGGAGCTGGCGGTCAAAGTGGCGGAAGCGGTGATCCGGGGCGCGGGCGGTCGGCCTGTGACGGTGAAGTTCCGCCTGGGCTGGGACAAGGGCTCCATCAACTGCGTGGAGTTTGCCAAAGCCATGGAGGAGGCCGGGGTGGCCGCCGTGGCGGTCCACGGCCGCACCCGGACTCAGATGTACTCGGGCACCGCCAACTGGGACTACATCCGGGCGGTGAAGGAGGCGGTGTCCATCCCGGTCATCGCCAACGGCGACGTCTTTGAGCCCAGGGATGCGGTGCGGATTCTGAACTACACCGGGGCGGATATGGCCATGATCGGTCGGGGCTGCTTTGGCAATCCCTGGCTGTTCCAGCGGGCCCAGGCGGCCCTGGCGGGGGAGGAGATCCCGCCCTTGCCGCCCCTGGCCCAGCGGTGCGACACGGCGGTGCGGCAGTTTGAGCTGTCGGCGGCCCAGAAGGGGGAGCATATTGCCTGCCTGGAGGCCCGGAAGCACTATGCCTGGTACCTGAAAGGGGTGCCTCACGCCGGGTACTACAAGGAGCAGATCAGCCATGTGTCCACCCTGGAGGATATCTACAAGGTGACGGCGGGCATCAAGCGGGACCTTTCTGACAGCGTGGAGATAGAAGATAGAAGATAGAAGATACGGCGGCCGCAAGTTGGGAAGTGAGGTGAGAAAGGCATGAAAGCGGAATGGGAGCTGGTCCAGCGGGCCAAGCAGGGGGATGAGGAATCCTTTGCCGCCCTGGTGGAGCAGAACCAGGGGCGGATCTACAATCTGGCCCTGCGGATGACGGGCAACCCGGACGACGCACTGGAGCTGAGTCAGGAGGCCTTTCTCAACGCCTGGAAGGGGCTGGGCAAATTCCAGGGGGACAGCTCCTTTGCCACCTGGCTGTACCGGCTGACCAGCAACGTTTGCATCGATTTTCTCCGCCGGGAGAAGCGGAGAAGCGCCCTGTCCATGACCATCTCCCTGGACGATGAGGAGGAGGCACGGCAGGCGGAGCTGCCTGACGAGCGGTTCTCCCCCCATGTGGAGGCCGAGCGGCGGGAGCGGCAGGAGGCCCTGCGGGCGGGCCTCAACACCCTGTCGGCGGAGCACCGGCGGGTGCTCATCCTCCGGGAGCTGGAGGGGCTGTCCTACGGCGAGATCGCTCAGGTGCTGGGCCTGGAGGAGGGCACGGTGAAATCCCGCATTGCCCGTGCCCGGCTGGCCCTGCGGAACTATCTGAAAAAACAGGGGAACTTTTTTGATTCGTCTACGTCTATATCATGAACAATGGGGGGACCACCCCCAAACGGAGAGGAGGGAACGATATGCTGAGCTGTGACGAGGCGCTGGAGCTGATCAGCGCCCGGTTGGACGGACCTCTGACTCAGGAGGAGACCGCCCGGCTGGAGGAGCACCTGTCGGCGTGCCCGGCGTGCCGGACCCTTGCGGACGATCTGACGGAGCTCCATGAGGAATTGCCCCATTTGGCCGCCCAGCCACCCGCCGGGCTGAAGGAGGGGGTCATGGGCCAGATCCACACATCCAAGGTGACCCCCTTCCAGAGCAAAAAGCGCCAGTGGCGCTGGCGGAGCCTGGCCTCCCTGGCGGCGGTGGCCGCCCTGGTTCTGGTGGGTGCGGGAGTTATGGACCAGTGGCGGACCGGCGGCTTCCGGGGCGGCGAGCAGGCTCCCGGCAGCGTTTCCGTGGCGGTGGAGAGTACCCTGCCCGCCGGAGACGAGGAGGAGCAATCCGTGACCCGTGAGATCGTGCCCCAGCCCACCCAGGCCCAGGAAGAGAGCGGCAGCCAGGAGAACAAGACCGCCGGCGGCAGTTCCAGCCAGGCGACGGGCGGCGGACAGAACAGCCAGAGCACGCCCGGCACCGATGTGCCGGAGACGCCGGAGCCTGCCGTGGTCTCTCAGACCCCTGCGGGAGCGGGAGCCGAACCCTACAGCGTGACCCCGGACGACCGGGGCGTCCAGACAACCCAGGCCACCGTGAATCCCACGCTGACCCAGATCGGGCTTACCCAGTCTGAGGCCCTGTACAAGCTGGCCGCCTTGCTGGGCTGGAACACCGACGAGCTGACCGTGGGTGAGGACGGGACCATCACCGGACCCACCGCCCAGGACGGCACCACCGCCAAGCTGATGTGCGCCGGGCTGAATGAGGCGGGCACCGGATGGCTGTGCCAGCTGGAGCAGGTCACACCCGGCCCCGACGGCACCGCCAGCTGCACCACCTACACTGTGCCGCTGGACGGCAGCGAGATTATGCAACCATAATTATTTTGAGAAAGCGCAGGCCGCAGGCCTGCGCTTTCTCTGTTTGGATGTGACGGACAACGGCCAGACCATCCCCGTGGACCAAAGCTGAACCGCCCCAAGGCCCCGCCGCTTCTGCGGCAGGGCCTTCCTCTGCCTTACCCGGGAGTTTGCGCGATTTTTCTAAAGTTTTAGTTGTAACTGATGGAACTTTCATGTATAATGGACAACAGCAGTTTACCATGCTGCTCCGCGATTCCAAATGTAAGGAGAGGAAACAAGTTATGAGCTATTCCGTACAAAATATCCGCAACGTCTGTCTGCTGGGACACGGTGGCAACGGAAAGACCTCCCTGGCCGAGAGTATGCTGTTTTTGACCGGTGGTACCCCCCGTCTGGGCAATCCTGCCGACGGAAACACCGTTTGTGATTACGATCCCGAAGAGACCCGCCGCCAGATTTCCATCTCCACCGCGGTGGCCCCCATTGAGTACAATGGCTGTAAGATCAACGTGCTGGACACCCCCGGCTACTTCGACTTCTCCGGCGAGGTCATGGAGGCCATGCAGGTTTCCGACGCAGCCATCATCGTCTGCTCCGCCAAGGGCGGCATGAGCGTGGGCGCCGAGAAGGCCTGGAAGCTGTGCCAGCGCCGCAATATGCCCCGTCTGCTCTACATCTCCAAGACCGACGAGGACAACTCCGATTACAACGCCGCCTTCGACACCCTGCGGGAGCGCTTCGGCAAGAACATCGCCCCCGTGGTGGCCCCCATCTGGGACGCCGATAAGAAGGTCATCGGCTTTATCGACGTGCTCCATAAGCGTGCCTTTGAGGCCGGCCCCAAGGGCGAGCGCGTGGAGATCGATGTGCCCGAGGAGAAGCTGCCCGTGCTGGACGAGCTGTACGACGCCCTGAAGGAGTCCGTGGCCGAGACCAGCGAGGAGCTGATGGACAAGTATTTCTCCGGCGAGGACTTCACCTACGCCGAGATGATCCAGGGCCTGCGCCAGGGCGTGAAGGACCTGTCCCTCTTCCCCGTGGTGTGCGGCTCCGCCCTCACCGGCCTGGGCACCCGTATGCTGCTGGACATCATCGTGGAGCTGCTGCCCTCTCCCCTGGAGGGTCATCCCCTCATGGGCGAGAACGAGAAGGGAGAGCTGGATGAGTTCGTGGCCTTCCCCGGCGCTCTGCCCTGCGCCTTTGTGTGGAAAACCGTGTCCGACCAGTACGGCAAATATTCCTATGTGAAGGTGCTCTCCGGCAACCTGAAGCCCGATATGCAGGTGGTCAACGCCCGCACCGGCGCCACCGAGAAGCTGGGCCGCCTGTACGTCATGAAGGGCAAGAAGGCCGAGGAGGTCAAGGAGCTGGAGTGCGGCGACATCGGCGCCATCGGCAAGATGGACAAGGTCAAGACCGGCGACACCCTGTCCGATCCCCGTAAGGTGGTCAAGATTGAGCCCATCCCCTTCCCCGAGCCCTGCTATTCCGTGGCCATCAGCCCCAAGACCAAGGGCCAGGAGGACAAGATTGCCGCCGGCCTCACCCGCCTGAACGAAGAGGATCTCACCTTCAACTGGGTGAACAACGCCGAGACCCACCAGATGGTGGTCTCCGGTACCGGCGATATGCAGATGGACGTCATCGTCTCCCGCCTGAAGAGCCGCTTCGGCGTGGACGCCGAGCTCTCCGAGCCCCGTGTGGCTTACCGTGAGAAGATCCGCAAGAAGGTGGAGGTCCAGGGCCGCCACAAGAAGCAGACCGGCGGTCACGGCCAGTTCGGCGACGTGTGGATGCGCTTTGAGCCCGGTGACACCGAGGAGCTCCAGTTCTGTGAGGAGGTCGTGGGCGGCGCTGTGCCCAAGAACTACTTCCCCGCTGTTGAGAAGGGTATGCGTGAAGCCGTGGTCCACGGTGTGCTGGCGGGCTATCCCGTGGTGTACCTGAAGGCCACCCTGTTCGACGGCTCCTATCACCCCGTTGACTCCTCCGAAATGGCCTTCAAGACCGCCGTGCAGCTGGCCTACAAGGCCGGTATGCCCCAGGCCAGCCCCGTGCTGCTGGAGCCCATCGGCGAGCTGAAGGTCACCATCCCCGACAGCTACATGGGCGACGTCATCGGCGACCTGAACAAGCGCCGGGGCCGTGTCATGGGTATGAACCCCGACGGCGACGGCAACCAGGTGGTGGAGGCCGAGGTGCCCATGGCGGAGATGAGCCGCTATGCCATCGACCTGCGGTCCATGACCCAGGGCCGCGGCTCCTTCACCTTCCACTTTGTCCGCTACGAGGACGCGCCTCCCGCCGCCCAGGAGAAGGCCATCGAGGCCGCCAAGGCGATGCAGGAAGAGGCAGACTAATAGGACCGCGAGGGCCGGGCTGATATCAGCCCGGCCCTTTTTATGGGGCGGCGGAAGGACGCGTCCTCGTCCAAGCGTTTTGCCCCATGGGCAAAACCTTGATGCCGGGGCAATTCACTTGCCCCGAGCAGATGAAAAGAAATGGGGTCCCCGGCGGGGTTGGCCCCGCTGGGGCGGACGCGCCTCCCGCCGCCCAGGAGAAGGCCATCGAGGCCGCCAAGGCGATGCAGGAAGAGGCAGACTAATAGGACCACAAGGGCCGGGCTGATATCAGCCCGGCCCATTTTTGTATAAAGAAAACCACTCGCTGGGCGAGTGGTTCAAAAAAGCCTATGGCGATGAAAAAGCTAAAGAAACTCCCTTTGCTATAATTTGAAGTGCGGTCTGCCAACTGCACTAGAAATAGCAAAGGGAGGACATTCAGATGGGACTGAATGATATCAATAGTTTATCTCATACACGCTGGAATTGCAAATATCATATCGTATTTGCGCCGAAATACCGTAGGAAGGTATTTTATCGAGAAAAGAAAGCAGCAATAGGAAAAATACTGCGGCAGTTGTGCGAGTGGAAAGGAGTAAAAATCATAGAAGCGGAAGCGTGCCCGAACCATATCCACCTGTTTATAGAGATACCACCGAAAATGTCGGTATCGCACTTTATGGGGTATCTGAAGGGAAAGAGCAGCACAATGCTATATGAGCAATTCGGCGAGTTGAAATACAAGTACCGGAACCGAGAATTTTGGTGCAGAGGGTATTATGTGGATACGGTAGGAAAAAACGAGAGCCGAATAGCGGAGTATGTGAGGAACCAACTAAAAGAGGATGAGATGGGAGAACAATTGAGAATCCCATCTAACAGCCCGTTTACGGGCGGCAAGTAACAGTCCTTACGCAGCTGGCAGACCGTATTACGCGTTGCACGCGTCTGCGAGGAACAAAGGGCTATGCCCGCATAGTGACAACCACCAGCTTCGCTGGTGGTTGTGTTCATTTCTATGTATTTTTATGCCCGGTCCGCCTGAATAAGCAGCTTGACCGCCTCAATGCCCACCTCCAGGGCGGCGGACAGGTCGTGGCTCTCAGCCTGATCCAGACCGGCGGCCTCCCGCTCCTGATTCCAGATCACATGGAAGCAGGAGCCGCACCGCACGCCCAAGGCGGCGGCGCAGCAGAACAGGGCCGCCGACTCCATCTCGGAGGCCAGCACCCCAAGGCGCTTCCAGGCCTCCCACTTGTAGAGCAGCTCCTGGGCCACCGGCATCCGGGCTGGGCTGTGCTGGCCATAGAAGGAGTCCTTGCACTGTACCACACCGGCGTGCCAGGGCTTGCCCAGATTTTTGGCAGCCTGGACCAGAGCGGTCTGGACCTCAAAATCGGATACGGCGGGGAACTCGATGGGCGCATACTCCCGGCTGGTTCCCTCATGGCGCACCGCGCCGGTGGCGATGACCACGTCGTCGCTCTTAACCGGCAGGGCAATGCCGCCGCAGGTACCCACCCGGATAAAGGTGTCCGCCCCGATGTTGTGGAGCTCCTCCATGGCAATCACCGCGGAGGGGCCGCCGATGCCGGTGGAGCATACGCTTACCTTCTCCCCCAGCAGCGTGCCGGTATAAATGGTATATTCCCGGTTGCTGCCGATCTTCACCGGTTCGTCAAAATAGGCGGCGATCTTCTCACAGCGGCCCGGATCACCGGGCAGAAAACAATAGCGGCCCACGTCGCCCTGCTTACATTTTATATGGAATTGCAATTCATGTTCGTGCATCTCGGATACCTCCTCGGTGTCGCATACATACCTGTCAAACCTGGAACGGACCTGGTTTGACCCACAAATGGGCGTAGTGTATTATATCAGTTTCCGCCGCTCATTGCAAGATGCACAAACTTCCCCCTATTTTGTAACGTTTTGTTGTTGTATTTTTGGCGCAGCCGTTTTAGAATAGTTCTGCTGACGGACAGGCTGCATTTTTGCCCGGCCCGACAGCCAGTTTCATCTAAAAAAGGAGGCGTCGAATGTGAAGCGGGCAGCGCTGATGACCGTACTGGCTCTGTTGTGCGGACTGCTTTTGGGTTCCATGGTAGGTCTGTCTCTCTCCTCCACCGCCAGTTCCGCGGCCGTCTCCTCCGTCCAGTATGCCTACGCCTCCTCCGTGCCCACCGAAGCCCCCCTGGACACCAACGACAACACCCTGCTTCTGGAGCGGGCCAGCCAGGTGCTGGAGGCCCTTAAGCAGGAGGATTACGATGCACTCTCCCGGCTGGTCCATCCCAGCCGCGGCGTCACTTTGACGCCCTACTCCACCGTGGACCCCTCCTGCGACAATGTGTTCTCCCAGGAGCAGGTGGCCGGTCTGGCGGAGGACGAACGGCTCTATACCTGGGGCCTTGCCATGGGCTCAGGCTCGCCCATCCGCTGCACCGCCCGGGACTATTTCGCCCGTTATGTCTTTAACGCCGACTACACCGAGGCCCCTCAGGTGGGCATCGATACGGTGCTCATCAGCGGCAATGCCCTGGAGAATGTCGCCGACGCCTATCCTCAGGGCCGATTCGTGGAGTATCACTTTCCGGGCATCGATCCCGCCCTGGAGGGCTTCGACTGGTGCTCTCTGAAACTTGTGTTTGAGACCTGGAACAACCAGTGGTATCTGGTGGGCATCATCCACGGAGAATGGACCACCTAGACCCGCTTTTGACCGCCCGATCTGCCGGCCCGTGGCCGGCAGATTTTTTTGCGCCGAACATTCTTCCCGAAGTTTGTCGGAATGATGAAAGAATACTTGCATCTGCTGACAGATTGCGTTAAGATGGATGCTATGGTCATATATCATGAACAGACGCGACACCGCGTCTTAAGGGGCCCCTGACGCCCTGAAAGGATGGATATTGCTTGAAGATCATCATTGTGGGAGATGGCAAGGTCGGTTTTACACTGGCGGAGCATCTGTCTCAGGAGGAGCACAACGTCACAGTGATCGACACCAACGACGATGCCCTGCGCCACGCCTCGGAGTCTCTGGACGTCATGTGTGTCAAGGGCAACGGCGCCTCCATCTCCGTTCTGAAGGAATCCGGCGCGGAGTCGGCGGACGTGCTTATTGCCGCAACCAGCCTGGATGAGATCAACATGGTCTGTTGTCTCACCGCCAAGCAGCTGGGCGCCAAATTCACCATCGCCCGGGTACGCAACGTGGAGTATGCCATGGAGCTGTCCCACATGAAGCGGGAGCTGGGCATCGACCTGGCCATCAACCCGGAGAACGCCACCGCCGTGGAAATCTCCCGCCTGCTCCGCTTCCCCAGCGCCGCCAACATTGAGACCTTCTGCCGGGGCCGTGTGGAGCTGATGGGCTTCCGGGTCCGGGAGGGCGATTTCCTGGCCGACCAGCCTCTGTCCGCCCAGACCAACAAGATTCGAGAGCTGCCTATGCTCCTGTGCGCGGCGGAGCGGGAGGACGGAGAGGTCATCATTCCGGACGGCACCTTTATCCCCCGGGTGGGAGACCGGCTCTATCTGGTGGGCCAGCCCGCCGGCCTGACCGCCTTCTTCCGTCTGCTGGGCCGGCATATCCCCAAACTCCATTCCGCCTTTATTCTGGGCGGAGGGCGCATCTCCCATTACCTGTCCA
This sequence comes from Candidatus Flavonifractor intestinigallinarum, assembly GCA_019119165.1. Taxonomy (GTDB): domain Bacteria; phylum Bacillota; class Clostridia; order Oscillospirales; family Oscillospiraceae; genus Flavonifractor; species Flavonifractor intestinigallinarum. The sequence continues at coordinate 49,530 of DWXO01000061.1, forward strand.
ACATTCTGCTGAAAATGGGAATGCAGGTCAAGATCGTGGAGCGTAACCCGGAGCGCTGCCGCCACCTCAGCGACGTGCTCCCTCAGGCCCTCATCATCCAGGGCGACGGCACGGACCAGGAGCTGCTGGAGGAGGAAAACGCCAGCGCCTCCGACGCCTTCATCGCCCTTACCGACCGGGACGAGGACAATATCATCATCTCCCTCTACGCCATGCAGCAGGGCGTGAAGAAGGTGGTGGCCAAATCCAACCGGCAGAATTACACCGGTATCGCTCACGCCGCCGGTCTGGACAGTGTGATCTCTCCCAAACTCATCACCGCCAGCCACATTCTCCAGGTGGTCCGCGGAATGCAGAATTCCAAGGGCAGCGTCATGAACGCCCTGTACAAGATCTGCGACGGACACGCCGAGGCCCTGGAGTTCATCGCCAATGAGACCACCCACAACCAGGGGGTGCCGCTGAAGGACCTGCGGCTGAAAAAGGGCATCCTTATCGCCGTGCTGGTCCACCAGGGCAAGATCATCATTCCCGACGGCTCCTCCTCCATTTCCGCAGGGGATACGGTGATCCTGATTTCCCGCAACCACGGCATTCTGGATCTCAACGACATCTACGAAGAATCTATGCTGGATCTGGGGGCGGCGCAATGAACTTCAGGCTGGTATTCAAAGTAACCGGAAAGGCCCTGATGGTGGAAGCTGTAGCCATGCTGATCCCCCTGCTGGTATGCCTGATCTATGGGGAGGACCCCACGCCCTTTCTGCTGACCATTCCTTCGGTCATGATCGTCGGCTTTCTCCTCTCCCTTCTGCCCAGTAACGACCACTTCTTTACCCGTGAGGGCTTCTTCGCGGTGGCGCTGATCTGGCTGCTGATGGGCGCTGTCGGTGCGCTTCCCTTCTATTTCAGCGGTTATTTCTCCTCTTACATAGACTGCTTCTTTGAGGCGGTCTCCGGCTTCACCACCACCGGCGCCTCCATTCTGACCGCGGTGGAGCCTCTGCCCCGGGGCATTCTGTTCTGGCGCTCCTTCATCCACTGGCTGGGCGGTATGGGCGTGCTCATCCTCACCATTGCACTGCTGCCCAGTCTGGGCTCCCGCACCCTCCACCTGATGAAGGCTGAGAGCCCCGGCCCCGTGGTAAGCAAGCTGGTGCCCAAGAGCAGCCAGTCCTCCAAGATCCTGTACGGGATCTACTGCGGTCTAACCGCCATTGAAATCATCATCCTGCGCATCGCCGGTATGCCCTGGTACGACAGCATCGTTCATTCCTTTGCCACCGCAGGCACCGGCGGCTTCTCCACTAAAAATATCTCCATTGCCGCCTACGGCAGCCCCGCCATCGAAATCATTATCACGGTCTTTATGCTGCTGTTCTCGGTGAACTTTTCCCTCTACTTCCTGCTGCTGTGCGGCAAGGTAAAGCAGGTACTCAAAAGCGACGAGCTGCGCTTCTTCCTCATTGTGGTCTTTGCCAGCATCGTCCTGATCTCCATCAACATCTGGGACCTCTACCCCACCGGCGGAGAATCCATCCGCCACGCCGCCTTCCAGGTGGGCTCCATCATCTCTACCACCGGCTTTGCCAGTACCGATTTCAACTTGTGGCCGGAGTTTTCCAGGGTGCTGCTGGTGCTGCTCATGTTCGTCGGCGCCTGCGCCGGTTCCACCGGCGGCGCCATCAAATGCTCCCGGGTTCTTCTGCTAGGCCGCTGCATCAAGCGGGAGATTCGTCAGGTCATCCATCCCCGAGCCGTTAACGTGGTCAAACTGGACGGCCGCGTGGTGGACGAGACTGCTCTGCGCTCTGTGCTGATCTTCTTTTCGGCCTATATCTTTATCGCCCTGGGCGCCACCCTACTGGTGTCCGTGGACAACAATTCCTTCGGCACCACCTTCACGGCGGTAGTCTCCTGTATCGGCAACATCGGCCCCGGCCTGGAGCTGGTGGGTCCCATGGGCAACTACGCCTTCTTCTCCGGCTTCTCCAAGCTGGTGCTCTCCCTTTGTATGATTGTGGGCCGTCTGGAGATTTTGCCCATTCTGGTGCTCTTTAGCGGAAATGCATGGAAACGTTCTTGAACCGTCCATTCGTTTTTGTCCAAAGCGTCAAATCCTCGGATTTGACGCTTTCTTTTTTGAATACTCTTGCCAAACGGATGCATTTTGAGGTATTATAAAGATGTCTGTAAAACCGGAAGTCCTTGTGCTACAAGGGATTTCCGAAATAAAGGAGTTGGGTAAGATGATCGAAAACCTCTTTTGGCTCGGTCTAGTAGGCGCTTTTATCGCGCTAATCTTTGCCGTAGCCCAAGCAAAGAAGGTGCTAAAGTTCTCTGAAGGCACCGACTTGATGCAAAAGCTCGCCGCCTCTATCCGCAAAGGCGCTAACGCTTACCTTAAGCGCCAGTATACCACCGTCGCAAAGATCTTTATTGTGGTCTTCGTGATTTTGCTTATTCTGGCAGGAGCGGGTATGCTGGATAACTGGTTTATCCCCTTCGCTTTCCTCACCGGCGGTATCTATTCCGGTCTGGCCGGTTTTGTGGGCATGAAGATCGCCACCTCCGCCAACGCCCGTACCGCCAACGCCGCTCATGAGAGCCTGAACCGCGGCCTGAACGTGGCCTTCTCCTCCGGCGCCGTCATGGGCTTCACCGTGGTGGGCCTGGGCCTGCTGGACGTGTCCATCTGGTTCCACATTCTGAAGTACATTGCCCACTTTGACGCCGCCAAGATTGCCCAGACCATGGTTATGTTCGGCATGGGCGCCTCCTTCATGGCTCTGTTCGGCCGTGTGGGCGGCGGTATCTTCACCAAGGCCGCCGACGTGGGCGCCGACCTGGTGGGTAAGGTTGAGGCCGGTATCCCCGAGGACGACCCTCGCAACCCCGCCACCATCGCCGACAACGTGGGCGACAACGTGGGCGACGTGGCCGGCATGGGCGCCGACCTGTACGAGTCCTATGTGGGCTCCATCCTGGCCACCTTTGCACTGGGCGCCGCCGCCTATGCCACCGACAACATGACCTGGAACGCCATGCTGCTGCCTCTGGTCATCGCCGTGGTGGGCGTCATCTGCTCCGTGCTGGGCAGCTTCCTGATCCGCACCAAGGAGAACGCCACCCAGAAGTCCCTGCTGGCCACCCTGCGTAAGGGCACCTACACCGCCGCTGTCCTGGCCGCCATTGCCGCCGCCCCCATCACCTACTTCATCATGGGTTCCTGGGGTCCCTACATCTCCATCCTGGCCGGTCTGGTGGCTGGCTGCGCTATCGGTTACTTCACCGAGTATTACACCTCCGACACCTATAAGCCCACTCAGGGTCTGGCCGACTCCACCGAGACCGGCGCCGCCACCACCATCATCGGCGGTATCTCCCTGGGTATGCTGTCCACCGCCGCCCCCATCATCATCATCGGCATCGCCATCATCGTGTCCTTCCTGGCCTCCGGCGGCTCTCTGACCACCGGCGGCGCCGAGTATGAGCTGCTCTTCTCCAAGGGCCTGTACGGCATCGGCATCGCCGCCGTGGGTATGCTGTCCACTCTGGGCATCACCCTGGCCACCGACGCCTATGGCCCCGTGGCCGACAACGCCGGCGGCATCGCCGAGATGAGCGGCCTGGGCGAGGAGGTCCGCAACCGCACCGACGCTCTGGACTCCCTGGGAAACACCACCGCCGCCACCGGCAAGGGCTTCGCCATCGGCTCGGCCGCCCTCACCGCTCTGGCTCTGCTGGTCTCCTATGTGGACGTGGTCAAGGGCAAGCTGGACCACGCCATGGACCTGTCCCTTACCAACCCCGCCGTGCTGGTAGGTCTATTCGTGGGCGCTATGCTCACCTTCATCTTCGCCGCCCTCACCATGAGCGGCGTGCAGCGGGCCGCCCAGTCCATCGTGGTGGAGGTCCGCCGCCAGTTCCGTGAGATCTCCGGCATTATGGAGGGCAAGGCCGATCCCGACTACGCCTCCTGCGTGGACCTGTGTACCAAGGGCGCTCTGCATGAGATGGTGGTCCCCTCCCTGCTGGCCATCATCGTTCCCGTCATCGTGGGCCTGATCCTGGGCGCTGAGGCCGTTGTGGGCCTGCTGGGCGGCGTCACCGTCACCGGCTTTGTGGTGGCTGTGTTCATGTCCAACGCCGGCGGCGCTTGGGACAACGCCAAGAAGTACATTGAGGCCGGCCACCACGGCGGCAAGGGCTCCGATTGCCACAAGGCCGCCGTCATCGGCGACACCGTGGGCGACCCCTTCAAGGATACCTCCGGCCCCTCTCTGAACATCCTGATCAAGCTGTGCTCCACCGTCTCCATCGTGTTCTCCGGCCTGATCACCACCATCCACCTGTTCTAATCGAGCATAAAAAAGGACGCCGTCAGGCGTCCTTTTTTATGCTCTTTTAGCTCAGTTCAAACATACCGTGGTACAGCTGGTAATACTCTCCCTGCTGGGACAGCAGGTCCTCATGGCTGCCCCGCTCCACAATCTGGCCTTGTTCCAGCACCATGATGGCGTTGGCGTTGCGAACAGTGGACAGCCGGTGGGCGATCACAAATACCGTCCGTCCCTCCATCAGCTGGTCCATCCCCTTCTCAATGAGGGCCTCGGTGCGGGTATCGATGCTGCTGGTGGCCTCGTCCAGAATGAGCACCGGCGGGTCGGCCACCGCCGCCCGGGCTATGGCCAGCAGCTGCCGCTGACCCTGGGACAGGTTAGCTCCATCCGCCGTCACCATGGTATCGTACCCCTGTGGCAGGCGGCGGATAAAGGAGTCGGCGTTGGCAATTTGGGCGGCCTTCTGCACCTCTTCCATGGTGGCGTCCAGCTTGCCGAAGCGGATGTTGTCGGCAATGGTGCCGGTAAAGAGGTGGGTATCCTGGAGCACCATACCCAGGGAGCGGCGCAGATCGTCCTTCCGAATATCCTTTACGTCGATTCCGTCATAGGTCACCCGCCCGCTCTGCACGTCATAGAACCGGTTGATCAGGTTGGTGATGGTGGTCTTGCCCGCGCCGGTGGAGCCTACAAAGGCGATCTTCTGGCCCGGCTTGGCAAAGAGGCTGATATCTTTCAGAATGGGATGCCCGGCATCATAGCCAAAGGTGACCCCTTCAAAGCGCACATCCCCCCGCAGGGGCACCTCAGAGCCATCCGGCTTACGCCAAACCCAGCCTCCGCCCCGCTTCTCCAGCCGCACCTGGCCGTCGTCCACCTCGGGGGTCTGGTCCATGGCCTCAAAGACCCGCTCGGCGCCAGCCAAAGCAGCCAGCAGGAAGTTGGTTTGCTGGGTAAACTGGTTGATGGGCATGGCGGCCTGCCGCACAAAGACCAGATAACTGGCCAGGCTGCCCACGTCGGTCATGCCCGCCATGGCCATATAGCCCCCCAGAGCGGCTACAATGGCGTAATTGATATAGGAGATGCTCACCACCGCCGGGATCATGGTGGCAGCATAGCCCTGGGCCCCGGTGCCCGCCTTGCGGAGGGCCTCATTTTTCTCCCGGAAGCGGCGCAGATTCTCCTTCTCATGGTTGAATACCTTTACCACCTTCTGGCCCGCCACCATCTCCTCGATGTAGCCGTCCAGATCCCCCAGCGCCCGCTGCTGCTTATTGTAGTAGGCCTTGCTCCGCTTTCCGCTAAACCGGATATAGAGAAACATGACCATATAGCACACCGCCACCACCAGGGTAAGCCGCCAGTTGAGGATAAAAAGCATGGTCAGCGTACCCGCCACCTGGATAAAGCTCTGGATTACCATGGCAAAGCTGTTGTTCAGCGCGTCTGAGATGGTATCCACGTCGTTGGTGAAGTAACTCATCACATCGCCATGACGGCGGGTGTCGAAGAAGCGCAGGGGCAGCTTCTGGAGATGGGCAAACAGGTCCCGCCGGATGTCATAGAGCACCTTCTGGGCCGCCTTTACCATGGTCTGGGTATAACCCAAGGCCGCCAGGGCGCCCGTCAGATAAATGAGGGCGGTAAGGACCACGCCCCGCAGCAGATCCTCCATGCCCCCTGTGGCCAGGTTGTTGACCACCGGACGGATCATATAGGTACCCAGCAGATTGGCCAGGGCGCTGATGGTGACCAGCACCGCCACCGCCAGCAGCAGGAATTTATGCCGCCCCATATAGGACAGGAGGGTGCGGAGGGTGTAGCCCAGGTGCTTGGGCTTTTTGGCGCTCAATTGTCTAGCCACAGTCCTCCCCTCCTTTCATCTGGGACGCATAGATCTCCTGGTAGATGGGGTCGTGGTGCAGCAGTTCCTCATGGGTACCGGCGGCGTGGATTTTACCATCCTCCAGTATCACGATGAGGTCGGTGTGCATCACCGAAGTAATCCGCTGGGCAATGATGATCTTGGTCACGCCGGTGAGCTTGGCCAGGGCGGAGCGGATCTTGCCCTCGGTGGCGGTATCCACCGCCGAGGTGGAGTCGTCAAAAATCAGGATCTTGGGGCGTTTCAGCAGAGCACGGGCAATACAAAGCCGCTGCTTCTGGCCGCCGGAGACGTTGACGCCCCCCTGCCCCAAATCGGTATCCAGGCCGTCCGGCATCCGCTCCAAAAACTCATCGGCGCAGGCCGCCCGGCAGGCTTCCCACAGCCTCTCATCGTCGGCGCTTGGATCGCCCCACTGGAGATTCTCCCGGACCGTGCCCGAGAAGAGCACATTCTTTTGCAGCACAATGCCCACCGCGTCACGCAGACTCGTCAGGTCATACTCCTTTACATCATGCCCCCCTACTTTCACAACTCCTTCGGTGGCGTCGTACAGCCGGGGAATGAGCTGGACCAGGGTGGTCTTGGCGGAACCGGTACCCCCCAGGATGCCCACAGTCTGGCCCGCCCGGATATGCAGATCCACCCCGGACAGGGCGTATTCCTTGGCCTCGGCGTGGTACTTGAAGGAGACACCCTCAAAGTCCACGCTGCCGTCGGGCACCTCCTCCACCGGCTGGGCCGGGGAGGTAAGGGCCGGCTTCTCCTCCAGCACCTCCGCGATGCGGTGGGCGCTGGCCAGAGACCGGGTAAGCAGCAGAAACACGTTGGAGATCATCATAAAGGAGTTCATAACCTGGAGCACATAGCTGAGAAAGCCGGTCAACTCCCCCACCTGGAGGCCGCCGTCCAAAATCATGCCGCCGCCAAACCACAGAATGAGCACGATGGCGGTATACATGGTGAACTGGAAAGCGGGCAGATTGAGCACTGCAAAGTGGAAGGTCCTCTGACTGGTAGCCATCAGCTCCTCATTGACCGTCTGGAACTTCTCCTCCTCATATTCTCCCCGCACAAAGGCCTTCACCGCCCGGATGGCGGTAAGTCCCTCCTGCACCACGTTGTTCAGCTTGTCCATGGCCTTCTGGAGCCTGCTGTACATGGGCGCCACCTTGCGCACCACAAAGAACAGGATCAGGGCCAGAATGGGGGCGGTAACCACAAAGATCAGGGCCAGTCTGGCGTTCATCCAGAAGGACAGCCAAAGCCCCATCACCAGCATCACCGGGCTGCGCACCAGGGGCCGCAGCCCGCCGTTGATGGCGTTCTGGAGCACCGTCACGTCGGTGGTCATACGGGTGACCAGAGAGGAGCTTTCAAACCGGTCCAGGTTGGAAAAGGCGTAGTCCTGCACCTTCTCATACTGGGCCTCCCGGATGCGTGCGCCCCAGCCGTAGGCCGCCCGGGCGGCAAACCGGGCGTACAGCAGACCGGTGATCAGCGCCAGCAGGGCGCATACCCCCATCTGAATCCCTTTGACCACGATATAATGGAGATCCCGGTTCTCCACCCCCACATCGATGAGGTCGGCCATCAGCACAGGGATCACCAATTCAAAGACGGTCTCCACCAGCACCAGCAGGCCCCCGAGAAACAGATCCCGGCGATAGGGTCCCAAATAAGACAGCAGCCGTTTTAGCTCCCTCATGGCTGTCCCTCCCCCGCCGCCTTCAGATTGCGGTACGCCCGGCTCAGATAGTCGGCAAACCGCTCCCGCTCCTCCTGGGTAAAGCCATCCAGCATCCGCTCCTCCATGGACCGGCAGCAGCTCCGCCAGGCGTCATAGGCCGTCTGGCCCGCCAGAGTGATCTCTACCCGGTCCCTGCGCTTGTCCTGGCCGTCGATGCACCGGGTCACGAAGCCCCCCTTCTCCAGGCTGTCCAGCATCCGACACACCGCCGCCGGATCGATCTCAAAATAGTCGGCCAGCTGACGCTGGCGGCTGGGGCCGTTCTGGCTGAGATAGCCCAGCAGCTTGGGCTGCCCCGCACCCAGCCCTACCTCCGCCAGGCAGGGGCGCAGCGCCCCCCGTTGGGCGTGAAAGGCCCGGTAGAGCAGCATATGGAACGTTCTTTCCATCCACTCACCTTCTTAATTGATATATCAATCGTTGATATGTCAATTATACTCCGTACTCTTACACTGTCAAGTCCGCTAACAGTTGGATTTTACTTGCAACCGGAGGGATAAAGTGGGATAATATTGCCAACGAAATCCAAAAGGAGGCCCTCCCATGGAAGGTAAGAAAGCATACCGCCCGGAAAACCTGCACTATCTGAAAATGCTGGCCCGGCAGTACCCCAACGTCCAGGCCGCCAGCACCGAGATCATCAACCTCCACGCCATTCAGAACCTGCCCAAAGGCACTGAGCACTTTATCTCCGACGTCCACGGCGAGTATGAGGCCTTCCTCCACATTCTGAACTCGGCTTCCGGCGTGGTACGAGAGAAGCTGGACAGCCTCTTTGCCACCACCGTGTCCAAGGCCGACCTGGACCAGCTGGCCACCCTCATCTACTACCCCCAGGAAAAGCTGGAGGAGATCGAGCGGGAGACTGCCGATATGCGGGAGTGGTACCGCATCACCTTCCACCGTCTCATCGAGATGTGCCGGCTGGTCAGCTCCAAGTATACCCGCTCCAAGGTCCGTAAAGCCATGCCTCCTGAATACGCCTATATCATCGATGAAATGATCCATACTCACTATGAGGACATGGACAAGCGGGACTATTACGAGAACATCATCTCCACCATCATCGACATCGACCGGGCCTCCAACTTCCTGGTGCAGCTGTGCGAGCTCATCAAGCGTCTGGCGGTGGACCACCTCCATCTGGTGGGCGATATCTTTGACCGGGGACCCCGGGCGGATATCATTCTGGACTCCCTGATGAACTATCACAGCGTGGACATCCAGTGGGGCAACCACGATGTGCTGTGGATGGGCGCAGCCTCCGGTTCCCGCACCCTGGTGGCCACCGTGCTGGCCAACTCTCTGCGCTACAACAACCTGGAGGTCATCGAGACGGGCTACGGCATCTCCCTGCGGCCCCTGTCGGTCTTTGCCAACGAGGTATACAAGGACTGCGATATCCACCAGTTTGAGGTCAAGCTCACCAATGAGGACGCCGCCCACTACACGGAAAAGGACAAACTGCTGGCTGCCCGGATGCACAAGGCCATCACCATCATCCTCTTCAAGCTGGAGGGGCAGAAGCTGCTGCGCAATCCCTGCTTCGGCATGGCGGACCGGCTGCTGCTGGACAAGATCGACTACAAAAACAAGTGCATTACCATCAACGGTACCACCTATCCCCTGGAGGATATCGACTTCCCCACCGTGGACCCCAAGGACCCCTATACCCTCACCGAGGAGGAAAGCACCCTCATCGATCAGCTGACCAGCTCCTTCCTCCACAGTGAGAAGCTCCAGCGCCATGTCCGCTTCCTCTACTCCAAGGGCAGCCTGTACAAGGTCTACAACGGCAACCTGCTCTTCCACGGCTGCATCCCCATGACGGCGGACGGTAAGCTCCAGTCCTTTACCATCGGCGGCGTCACCCTGTCGGGCAAGGCCTTCCTGGACTATGCCGACCAGAACGCCCGTCAGGCCTATTATAACAAGCCCGGCTCCCCCGAGCGGCAGTTCGGCATGGACTTTTTGTGGTTCCTGTGGGCCGGCCGAAACAGCCCCATCTTCGGACGGGACCGCATGACCACCTTTGAGCGGCGGCTCATTCTGGACGAGTCCACCTGGACCGAGCCCAAAAACGCCTATTATCAGCTGTACAACGACCCGGCGGTGTGTGAGCGGCTGCTGAAAGAGTTTGGGCTGGAGGGTCCTCACTGCCACATCATCAACGGACACATCCCGGTAAAGTCCAAGAAGGGTGAGAGCCCCATGAAAGCTGGGGGCAAGCTGCTGGTCATTGACGGCGGCTTCTGCAAAGCCTATCAAAAGACCACCGGTATTGCGGGCTACACGCTGATTTACAACTCTGCCTGCTTCCGGCTGGTCTCCCACGAGCCCTTTGTTGGGCGGGCCAACGCCATCCGGGAAAACCAGGATATCGCCTCCACCTCTGTGGTATTTGAGCGGCTGGAGTCCCGGCTGAAGATCGCCGGTACCGACGTGGGCCGCCAGCTCCAGGAGCAGATCGACGATCTGATGGCCCTGGTGCAGGCCTTCCGCAGCGGTGAGATCGTAGAGGATCACAAAGACTGAACAACCAAAAATGTGCCGCCCGCATCTGCGGGCGGCACATTTTTTGCCGTTCGGATAAAAATCGTTCCTTGACGGGATGCCCTCTGCATGGTAAACTTTATTTACTTATTTAGTAATTTAGTAAATAACTAGCTTCAGGAGGTTATTATGCAGATCCCCACCAATTTGAAACACAAGCCGGTTTTTGTAGCCGAGGACTACGCCAACATTGACGGGCGGTATGCCTATGACAGCGACGCCCAGGGCCTGAGTCTGGGTCTGGCCCAGTGGAATGACCGGGGCCGGGTGGATATCTCCGCCAAAGTCTGGCGGCACACTGGTGAAAAGTGGTCCCGCCAGTCGGAGGAGCTCCCCCTCCACCGGGTGCTGGACCTGGCTATCCTCACCTGCCGGGCAGTCCACTACATTCGGGAGGAGAGCTACCGCTTCCCTGCTCTGTATGATCCGGACACCCCTCAGATCGACCGGGTGGGTCTCCAGGGAGACGCTATGACGGTAGAGGTATGTACCGGCAACGACCATATCTGCGAGGATATTGCACTCTTTCGGGATGCGTTGGCTCGGGATGGTGATCTGCTGGGAGAACGAATGCAGGTTTTGGCCCGCCTGCTGGCTGACCTGGGCTATCATGGATAATAAAAAATGGTCCGCTGCAAATGCAGCGGACCACAGCCTGTCGATAAACCCTCTGGGCGGAGGATTCGGAGGGAAAGATAGTGTGAAAGAAAACCGTCAGGGTTGTCTTTCGTGTGCAATCAACTGACTTTTGAGCACTCTTTTGAAGTGCTCAAAAGTCCGGCAGCTTGTCGAAAATACTTTTTCGACAAGCTGTGGTCCGCTGCAAATGCAGCGGACCATTTTTGTTTTGTAACTGCTTGGCAGATTAGCCGATGCCGCCCCAGGCAATGCCGAGCACGAAGCAGAGGAGGCACAGGGGGACGAAGACGTACTTGCCGAAGGGCAGGAACCACTTCATGATGGGCTTGTCGGAGCCCAGCTGAGCGGCGGCCAGGGCATCCTTCTTCTTCATGACCCAGAAGAACATGATGCCGGCGGCCACAGCACCCAGCGGCAG
>DWXO01000062.1 GCA_019119165.1 Candidatus Flavonifractor intestinigallinarum
ATCTTCTACAAATTCGTAGATCTTCTTGAAATCGATGGCTGAATCGATCTTCCGCAGCAAGTGATCCTGTGGGACCATATTTTCCAAACTTACAAATTCCAGCTGTCCTCGATTTTCTGCGTTCTTTACCAACATTTTTATCCCCCCACACTATTATACCGCTTTCTTTTCCTCAATACGAGAAAAAGGCCACCTTTCGGTGACCTTTTTCGACAGGCTGCGGCGCCGCAGAGTTTCTGCGGCGCCGTTTCATTGCATCATCCCCGATAACGGCGGTATCCTCCGCCCTTCTGTCCCCCATAGCGGCGGCGGCGTCTGGTGACCACCCGGTAGACGATAAACATGATGAGGGTCAGCACCGCAAGACAGACCACAAGGGCGATCCAGCCCACCAGATTCAGGTGCTTCAGCAAACTCACAGGGTTCAGGGACGCCTCCTCCACCTTGCGTCCCTCCGGCGCGGCGTAGCGCCCGTCCACCGTTCCCATGGACTGGAGATAGGTGGCCAAAGCGTACCATTCCTTCAATTCCGAGCCATTGGGGGTATAGATGATCTGGTCCTCAAAGTTGGTGACCTCATTACCCTGGGCATCCTTGGGGGTGATGGTCAGGATACCGAAGGACTGGTCATTGACAGTGCCCAGCATCTGCCCGGTATACAATCCTGTAACTACACGGTAGAGTTTGTCATCCTCCAGCGGCACGGTAGTACCATCTGGCAGCACCTGGGCACAATCATTTACCCGGTTGAGAATAATCCGATAGGGATTCCAGGTCCAGGTCATTCCCGAACCATAGATCTGGGCCGCAGGCATCAGGCCGGTCACCGAGGCGTCCACCTCAAAGGCATCCCGCAGCTCCCGCCCGGTGATCCACACTGAAATGAGCGGGTATCCCGGGGTCCCATCGGCGCCGGAGCCCAGGGAGGACACGTTAAACACATCCGATGTGGTGATCTCCCCGGCGGAAAAGGACTCCCGGATCACCCCCGCCGCCACCACGGCGAAGTCCACCGGTACATAGTCCTCTCCTTCCGCCTGCTGCACGGCGTAGATATAGGAATCGGCAATGAGATTGCCCAGAGTATCCTCTTTATGCTCCTTGCCGAACTGAGAAATGGGGGTAAAGTCAAACTCCGACCGGGCCAGCACCTGATCGAAGGTCAACCCGAACTGGGAGAGATACTCCGTTTCAATCAGCGGCTGGAAGGATTGGGCCAGCCGCTCCAGTTCAGCATCGGCCGTCACCGTCTCGTCCACCGGCACCAGCCGGTAGTCAAACCCGGTGACGGTACCGGCATCGTCCAGTTTCAGCGCCAGCACCCCCAGGTTGGTGGTGTATTCCCCGCAGGAGACAATCAGAGTATCATTGACCTGGATGGGCTCCTCCAGAGTGGAGTGGGTGTGGCCGGAGATGATCACGTCGATGCCGTCCACCGCACGGGCCAGCTCATAGTCCTCTCCTTTCCCGTTTTCCGTACCGGTGTGGGAGAGGCAGACAATGATGGATGGCCCCTCCAGCTGGGCCAGTTCCTTCTCCAGAGCCTCCACCTCACGCCGGGCGGCGTCGGCCACCGGTTCAAATTCCATACCGGACATGGGGGCGCAGGCGTCGGCGTCCTCCCCCATCAGGCCGAAAATACCATAGTTGATCCCGCCCCGGGTAATGATCAGGTGGTCCTCCACCCCGTAGTCCTCCATGGCTTGGATCAGTTCCTGGCTCCCCTCCCCGTCCAGCACGGTGCCGTTGGACTGCACAATAGCGGGCAGCGTACTGCCGCTGGCAGCTGCCGTCTCCAGCATCTGGGCCAGACCGGAAGCCCGGTAGTCAAACTCATGGTTGCCCAAGGTGGTCACATCATACCCCATGGCTCCCAGCGCCTTCAGTTCCGGGGCCTGGGTGGCGTAGATGGTCTGGAACAAGGTACCCATGGAAAAGTCGCCGCCATCCACCGTGATGGCGTCAGGGTACTTCACCCGTTCCAGCGCCAGCAGGGTGGCCAGGCGGGTATAACCGCCGTACTCCCCCCCGTCCTCCGAAGGCGCGGGATAAAAGTGGTCATGGGTATCGTGGGTAAACAGGATTACCGCCTCGTGGCTGCTCTCCGCCGCTCCCCAGGCCGGACAGACGGAAATCAGCAATACAAGGGCCAGAATTGTCAAAAAAAGCCGCTTCAAGCACGGACGCACCATAATTCTCCCTCCTCGTCCTCCATTCTGCCATAATTTAAAGGAAAAGGAAAGCAGAAAATCGGGCAGATTTTTTCTTCCGCTTTCTACTTGACATTGAATCATTCCTTTGATATACTGTTTGGGCACAATAAAGCAGGAAGGTACCCCCGTCCTCACCTCCAGCATCAGCAAAGAGGTCAACATCGTCAGCGGCGCGCCGTGTGTTCGGCGTGGCTGTTCTGTTGTGGCGCGGGTACCGGAATGGTAACCGCGTTTTTGTATGCAGCAAAGAATTGGAGGTGCTTTCGTATCAGCAAACAGGGTCATCAGATCAACGAAGAGATCCGCGACAAGGAAGTCCGGCTCGTCTCCGACAGCGGCGAGCAGCTGGGGATCATGTCCGCCCGTGAGGCGCTGGAGCGCGCCATCGAGCAGAACCTGGACCTGGTGAAGATCTCTCCCAACGCCGTGCCCCCCGTGTGCAAGCTCATGGACTATGGCAAGTACAAGTTCGAGCAGACTAAGCGGGAAAAAGAGGCCCGGAAAAATCAGCACGTCGTGGAGATCAAGGAAGTCCGTATGTCGCCGGGCATTGACGTGAACGATTTTAACGTCAAGCTCCGCAACGCCCAGAAGTTCCTGAGCCAGGGCAATCGGGTGAAGGTCACCGTCCGCTTCCGCGGCCGCGAAATGGCCCACACCGATATCGGCAAGGGCCTGCTGCTCAAGTTTGCGGAACAGTGCAGCGAGGTGGCCGCGTTGGATAAGGACCCCAAGCTGGACGGACGGCATATGTCCATGTTCCTCTCTCCCAAGGTTGCCAAGGACGGCAAGAAATCCTGAGCAATCCCCTGAAATCCAAAGACAAAGGAGTTAACCACCATGCCTAAACTGAAAACTCACTCCGGCGCGAAGAAGAGATTCAGCCTGACCAAGTCCGGCAAGGTCAAGCGCGCCCATGCGTTCAAGTCTCACCTGCTCAACGGCCACGGCAAGGACACCAAGCGTAAGAGAGGCCTCCGCGCCGGCGCTTATGCGGACAAGACCAACGAGCCCGCCATCAAGCGCATGATCCCCTACAAATAAGATATTTTACTTTACCTTAACATAGGAGGCTTTTTACAATGGCTAGAGTTAAAGGCGCGATGATGACGCGCAAGAGAAGAAATAAGATCCTCAAGCTGGCCAAGGGCTATTGGGGCGCCAAGAGCAAGCACTTCAAGATGGCCAACGAGCAGGTCATGAAGTCCCTGACCTACGCCTACACCGGCCGCCGGCTGAAGAAGCGTGACTTCCGCTCCCTGTGGATCACCCGTATCTCCGCCGCCTGCAAGCTGAACGGCATGAACTACTCCACCTTCATGAACGGCCTGAAGAAGGCCGGCGTGGAGATCAACCGCAAGATGCTGGCCGAGCTGGCTGTCAACGACAAGGCCGCTTTCACCGCTCTGACCGAGATGGCCAAGGCTCAGCTGGCCTGAGTTTGAAGCAAAAAATTCCTGTGTTCCTTTTCAGAACACAGGAATTTTTTTATGCTCTTGACAGCGTTTGTCTAATGGGATAGACTGTAGTCAGGAAGTCTATCTCATTAGACAAAGGAGGCACCTATGGAAACGCCCAAAATTTTTGAGAGTGAATACCGGTTCTGTCTCATTCTCTGGGAACACGACCCGGTAACAACCACAGAGCTGGTAAAGTTGTGTCAGGCCCAGCTGGGCTGGAAGCGCACCACCACCTACACTGTCATCAAGCGATTGGGGGAACGGGGCGTCCTGAAAAATCAGGATGGTCTGGTGACCGCTTTGATCTCCAAGGAGGCGGCCCAGGTGTCCGAGATCGACGAGCTGATGGAGAAGAAGTTCCAGGGCTCCCTGCCCGCCTTTTTGGCTGCCTTTGCCCGCAGGCAGTCCCTGACCGAGAAAGAAATAGCGGAAATCCGGCGCATCATCGAAAAATAAGGAGGTCCCGCCATGGAAGAGCTGTTCCTGACCCTGGTCAACCTCAGCCTCACCACAAGCTGGCTGGTGCTGGCAATATTGGCACTGAGGCTGCTCCTGAGAAGGGCCCCCAGGTGGAGCTTCTGTCTGCTCTGGGGCCTGGTGGCCCTGCGGCTGATGTTCCCCTTTTCCTTGGAAAGCCCTTTCAGCCTCATCCCCAGCGCCCAGCCCCTACCGCAGGATATCCTCTATACCGCCGCGCCCCAGATCCAAAGCGGCATTCCAGCCGTCAACAGTATTGTCAACCCCATCCTCCAAGACACCCTGTCTCCTACAGTGGGAGCCAGCGTCAATCCCACCCAGGTCTTATCCTTCCTCTTTTCCCGGATCTGGCTGATGGGAATGGCGTTTCTGCTGCTTTACGCTCTGGTTAGCACCCTGCTGCTGAAGCGGCGCCTGTCCACCGCCACCCTGCTGGAGGACAACATCAGGCAGAGCGAATGTGTTGGCTCCCCTTTTGTACTGGGACTGTTCCGCCCGGTCATCTATCTGCCCTACCATATTCCGGACCAGGACCTGGCATATGTGCTGGCACATGAGCGCTCCCACATCCGCCGTCTGGACCACTGGTGGAAGTTGCTTGGCTTTGTACTGCTTGCAATCTACTGGTTCAATCCCCTGATGTGGGTGGCCTATCTGCTGTTCTGCCGGGATATGGAGGGTGCCTGTGACGAGAAGGTCATCCGGACTCTAAACCTGGAAGAACGGCGGGGTTACTCCACCGCCCTTCTGAATTGCAGCATCCGCCGCCGGCCTGTGGCTCCCTGTCCTCTGGCATTCGGAGAGTCGGGGGTAAAGAACCGGGTGAAGTCGGTAATGGGCTATAAAAAGCCCGCTTTCTGGATCGTGGTCATCGCCCTGATTGCCTGCGGGGCCGCCGCTCTCTGCTTTCTGACCAGTCCCAAGGAGCCCACCGTTTACGATGTTTTGACTCAGGACGGCTATGAGGTTCTGGATCAGGAGCAGGTGGATCTGACCCTGACCGTCCCCAAATCCGCCCTAACCGACGACTGCTATACCGGCGATGGCCACACCTTTGCCGACGGCCAGGTAGTGGTCTGGCAGGATGACGCCACCACCATCTATCTCCATAATGTCATGCCTTCCAACGAAAGTGATGAACTGCTGTATATGACCTTCGACTGCTCCTACCGTTTCTCCAACTGCGGCAGTTTTGTCACCCCCTTGCAGGCAACAGAAGGTTCATCCGTCGGTACTCTGCTCCTTTTGCGGAGCAAGATCCTCAGAGACGGGACGACCACCTACCCAGACGCCCTTAACCTGCGAGGTTACGGCTCCGGCGCCAAGTTTACCTTCTATGTGTCCAAAGATGCCTGCATAGCCGCCCAAGACACTTTGATGATTGACGTAATATGCAACCAGGTTCAGTATGCCAAAGAGGGTTATGAAACATCCGGGAATCAGCTCTCCTCCGCCGGTCTCTACTGTTACGAGGGGGATGGGTTCGGCGGTGACTTTACCATCACCCTCCGGGCGGACGGCTCTTTCACCTATTATGAAGGAAACCTGAGCAGCTATATCGGGGCGGGCCAGTGGTCTATCTCCGGTGATATTCTCACCCTGAAGGATGAGACCGGCGTTTCCAAGGTCAACCACTTCCGCATGGAGGGGAACGACCTGATCTTCCTGGCGAAAGATTCCACCAATTTCATCTATGTGGAAGTGGCAGATGGGGCGGTCTTTTCTAAAAACAGCGAAGTCAGCGACCCTTTTCCCTCCACTCTATCCGCAGAGATTCATGGTACCACATTTTTATACGATTCAGCAGAGTATAATTTGTCCCAGCGAAACAGCGCTATCAATGCAATTACCAATCAATATCAAATTGGGGACTATCTGATTTTTGAAGGACACACCAGACCTCAAAACGGCGTGTACTGCATCTTTAATACGGTTACCCAAGCTTTTGAACCGGATATTCAGGGGGCAAACCTGACCTGGTATGGCAATGACATCCGCAGCATCGTCTATTCCTTTTGGTCCGATGTATACGCCTATGACAGCACGCTGTTGGCCTCCCTCCCACTAAACGAAGGCGACCATATCAATGGGCTACGCTACCTGGATGATCCTACACAGCTAGAAGTCCAGATTATGACCGTTTCCGGGGACTCATACACGGAACTCATCCAGCTAACAAATGCACAATAAAAAAGGATGGTATGTGAAAATGCTCACATACCATCCTTTTCTATGCCAAAGTCTGCATCCTGGTACACAGCTTTTCCATCAGGGGACTGTTATGACTGACGATGGCCAGCCCCAGGTTGCGCTTCTCCGCCTGATCCAGCAGGAAGGTCCAGATTTGGGCCTGGGTGATAAGGTCCAACATGGCGCTGACCTCGTCGCACAGCAGATAGCGCACTCCGGGCCGCAGGGCACGGGCGATGCAGAACCGCTGGAGTTCACCGCCAGATAGCTCGGTGGGATACCGCTCCAGCCAGGCAGGCTGGATGTGGAGAGCCTCCAGCAGTCCCTCCTCCACCGGTCCTCCCTCCTTCAGGGTGTCCCCCAGTTTCATCAGCGGGTCCACCGCCGTCTCCGGGTGCTGCCAGATCATCTGTACCGGGCAGATCCCCCGGTACTCTTTCAAAGGCTTTCCATCCACCAGCACCGTGCCGCTGTCCGGCTTCTCATAACCCGCCAGCAGTTTACATAAGGTTGTCTTGCCTCGGCCGCTGGGGCCCAGCAGCCCAAGCCGCTCCCCCGGCTCCAGCCTTAGGTCGATGCGGTCCAGCACCGGCTCTTTCCCTTTCCGGCGGTAACCGAAGGTCAGTTGTTTTGCCTCCAGACTCAAGGCTGTTCCCCTCCTTCCGGATATAAGCAGCGCACCAGGCCGCCGTCCAGTTCCCGATAGGCTACTGGGCCCAGACACTCAGGCCGCTGCTTGGGGCAGCGGGGCGCAAAGGGACATCCCGTCCCCACCTCGCCCGGCCCGGGCTGGGCGCCTGGAATGGGAACAAAGCCGTTCTGGGGCAGGGCATTCCATAGAGCCCTGGTGTAGGGATGGCGCAGCTTCCCCGCCCCAAAATCGGCGGCGTTGGCCTCCTCCACCGTCTCACCGGCATAGAACACCCCCACCCGGTCGGCAATGGTGAGGGCCAGCTCCAGGTCGTGGGTGATGAGGAGCACCCCCGCGCCTCCGTCAGCCAGCTCCCGGAAGTGACTCAGTACCCGTTTTGCCGCCCGGGCATCCAGGCCGGGGGTGGGCTCGTCGGCAATGACCAGCTTGGGGGTGGCCGCCGCCGCGGTGGCGATCAGTACCCGGCGGGCCATGCCGCCGGACAGCTCAAAGGGGTAGCGCTCCTCGGTGTCCGCTCCCAGGCCGTACCGCTCCAGCACCGCCCGGCTGGCCTCCCGGGCGCTCTGATCTCGGCGGCCCTTGCGAATCTGAGGCCCCACCTTCATCAGCGGGTCCAGGTAGGTCACCCCCTGAGGCACCAGGACGATCTCCTTGCCCCGCACCTTCTCCGCCCTTTTAGGGGTAAGGGGCTGGCCCAGGAAGGTGATCTCCCCGGCCATATGGCTGTTATAGGGCAGGATACCCAGGATGCCGTGGGCCAGCAGACTCTTGCCCGAACCGCTGGACCCCACCACCGCCACCACCTGGCCGGGCCGGATGGTGAGGGACAGATCCTGAATCACCGGCAGCAGCACCTGCTTGGTGCCCCGTCCATACTGGGTGAAGGAGATGGACAGGTCCTTGACTTCCAAAATCGGTTCCAACTCCATCCCTCCTTACATATGTACGCTGGCCGGGTCCAGCAGCTTGCGCAGCTGCTCCCCCATGGCGGCAAAGAGCACCACCACCAGCACCAGGCTCAGGCCGGGGAACATTGCCAGCCACCATTTGCCGGTGGTAAGATAGCTCATGCTCTCCGACAAAATCACGCCGATGGCAGGCTGCTCCGGCGACAGGCCGAAGCCCAGGAAGGTGACGCTGGCCTCGTGGAGGATGGCGTGGGGGAACTGGAGCACCAGTCCGGTGAGGAACTGGGGCAGCAGATGGGGCAGCAGGTGCCGCCGGGCAATGGTCAGCCGGGACACTCCCAGTTTTTCCGCCGTACGGACATACACCGCGCCCCGCAGCTGGAGCACCTCACCCCGGATGACCCGGGCCAGAGAGGGCCAGTGGCTAAGGGCCACGCCTGCCACCACGCCCACAAAGCCCTTGCCGAAGGCCAGGGAGATGAGCATGACCAGCAGGATATGGGGGATGCCCATGACCAGATCGATGCACCAGGAGATCACCGCGTCCACCCAGCCCCCCAGGACGGCGGAGGCCACACCCAGCACCAGAGCAATGACCGCGCTGACAGCCGCGGTCAGCAGGCCGATGCGAATACTGAGGGACAGGCCCGTCAGGGTGCGGGAGAGCATATCCCGGCCCATCCAGTCGGTGCCAAAGAGGAACTGCCCGCCGGGGGCCAGATTCTTGCGGGTAAAATCGGTGACCATGGCCTGCCCGCTGAGCAGACCTCCGGCCACCGCCACGGCGCACAGCACCACAGCGGCGGCAACCAGCAGAAAGAGGGCATTTTTTCGCCCGTTCCAATGTCTCATTTCCGGGCCACCCCCCTTCTGATCTTGGGGTCCACCACGCCATAGAGCAGGTCGGCGATCAGGTTGCCGCCGAATACGATGGCGGCGCTTACCACCGTGATGCCCAGCAGCAGGGGCAGGTCAGAGCCCAGACCGGCGTTGACGGCGGCCTGGCCCAGGCCGGGGTAGGAGAACACCTGCTCCACCAGCACCGAGCCGCCGAAGATCTCGCTGATGGAGGCAAATTGCAGGGTGATGGCGGGCAGGGCCACGTTGCGCAGGCCGTGACGCAGGACGATGGAGCCTTTGGATTCCCCTCTGGCTCGGGCAAAGAGCACATAGTCGCTCTCCATAATGTCCGCCATCTTCTCCCGGGTGTGCATGGCAATGTTGGCCACGCCGGTGATGCTCAAAGTAAGGGCGGGCAGGAAGGCGTGGTAGAGCCGGTCGGCCAGGGTGACGCTGGCGGCGTCCGCCCCGATGGGCACCGACAGGCCAATGGGAAACAGCCCCAGCCACACCGAGAAGATGACCAGCAGCACCAGGGCCAGCCAGAAGGCCGGGGTACTGGAGATCAGCCAGCAGTAACCCCGGATCAGCTTATCCACCAGCTTCCCCCGGTTGGCCCCCGCAATGACGCCCAGGGTCAGCCCCAGCACGCCGGAGATCACCCAGGCGAAGGCCATGAGCCACAGGGAGCTTTGCAGCCGCTGGCCAATGACCTGGCTCACCGGCTGGCGGTAGAGCAGCGAGGTGCCCATGTCCCCCCGGACAAAGTCACCCAGCCAGCCCAGGTACCGCTCCACCGGCGGGGTATTGACTCCCCAATATTCCTCCAGCTTGGCAATCTGCTCCTGACTCATGGTGCCCAAAGCAGCCTGGCCCACATTGGTCTGGAGGGGGTCCAGGGGCGAGGCCGACATGAGCAAAAAGGCGGCCAGACTGACCCCCAGCAGCAGCAGGACCATACGGATCAATTTTTTGCCCGTGAACATCAGGCGGTGCTTCAAGGAAATTCCTTCTTTCCGGTGGAATATCAGCTCCAGCTCCACCGGTCCACGTTGTTGACGATGGACCAGCCGTGGCCGTGGGGATGGATCTTCTGCTCCGCCACCTGGAGGCCGTCTTTCACCCAGTACAGGTGGCTCACGTTCACCAGCCACACCCAGGGGATGTCACCATCCTGAGTGACGCCGGTGGTGCCGTCCCACTGGGCCTTCTGCCACAGCTCATAGGACTCCTCCAGATCGGAGCACTGGAGGGCCTGATCCATGTAGGCATCCACAGTGGAATTGGCATAGGGGGAATACTGGGCGGTACCGGTATCCCCGATGGTGTGGTAGATGTTATAGAGCTCCATGGGAGTGTGGGCGCCCCAGCCCCAGATGAGGGGCTCGGTCTGGGCCCGGTCATAGGCGGTGTCCCAGCCCACGCCCTCCATGGTGCAGGAGATGCCCAGCTCTCCCAGCTGGTTGGCAAAGTCGGCGCACAGGGCCTGACGCACCGAGTCGCTGGTGGGATAGAGCAAGTTGAGGGTGGCCTTCACGCCGTCCTTCTCCCGGACGCCGTCGGCCCCCATGGTCCAGCCCGCCTCGTCCAGCAGGGCGGCAGCTCCCTCGGGATCATACTCCACTTCGGAGGCCGGATTGTACCAGGGCATCTGATCGCACACGCTGTAGGCGGGGGTGCCATAGCCATTGAGCACATTGTCGATCATTTCCTGCCGGTCGATGCCGATGTTGATGGCCCGGCGCACCAGCACGTCGCCGGTGAGGGTGCCCTCGATCACCGGCAGATTGAAGCCGCGGTTGTCCACGCTGTCATAGGCCACCAGCCTGTAGCCGGCGGGGCTCTGGTCGGAATAGGTGGCGGAGGTATAGGCTAGATCCACCTGGCCGGCCTGGACCGCCAGGAAGGCGGCGTCCTCCTCCATAAAGAGGATGGTCACCTGCTTCATTGTGGGGGCCTCGCCATAGTAGTCCGGGTTGGCCTCCAGAATCACCTGCTGACCCTTGTCCCACTGCTTCAGAATGTACCGGCCGGAGCCAATGGGATTGGAGCCGTAGGTGGCGGGGTCGTAGGCGTGCTCAGGCACGATGCCCACGATTGCCATGGTGTAAGGCCAGATGGAGAAGGGGGTTGCCATGTGGAACACCACGGTGGTATCGTCTACCGCCTCGGCGTTGTCCAGCATGGTGAAGTCGTTCACCGAGCTGGCCGCCTTAACGGTATTGTAGGTGAAGGCCACGTCGGAGGCGGTCAGAGGCTCCCCGTCGGTGAATTTCACATCGTCCCGGATCTTGACCGTCCAGGTGAGGCCATCGTCGCTGACCTGGACGTCGGTGGCCAGATCGTAGCCGATGGTCAGGTCGGTGTTAGTTACCGTTAAAGTGGATTGGATCAGGGGCTCATGGACGTGCTCACCGGCGCCCCAACCGTAGGCGGGGTCAAACCCGGCCTCCGGCTCGGAGGTGGTGCCCATGGCAATGACCACGCTGTCCTTGCTGCCGGTTTGAGGAGTGGTGGTGGCAGCCGTGTTTCCGCCGCCGCAGCCCGCCAGCATACCGGCGGTCAGGGCCAGGCTCAGAATCAGAGTCAGAATTCGTTTCATAGGTGGCTCCTTTCCGTTACAGGCCCTTTTTCACTTCTTCCAGCACCGCCGCCAGGGGCAGGCCGTTTGCGCGGGCCAGAGCGGCGGCGTCCTCATACTCCGGTTTGGCATGGGAGATGCCGAAACCCTCCGCCGTCTTGACCCGGACAGTCCCCCAGGGGGTGTCTACATTTTTGCTGCCGGGGGTGAGGAAATACTTCTCACACCGGCGCACCCGCAGGCCGTTGGTGGTAGTATGGCGCAGGACGGCCTGGGCCAGTTCCCGCTCCTTCCCCACGTCGCACAGCACGGTAAGCACATGGCCGGGACGGCCCTTCTTCATGGTGCCGGGGACGGAGTACACGTCCAGGGCACCCGCCGCCAGCAGCTGCTCCCCGGCAAAGGCCAGGGCCTCGCCGGTCATATCATCGATGTTGCACACCAGCTCTACGATCTCGCCGTTGCCGCCCTCCTGGCTCTCGCCCCAGAAGGCCCGGACGCAGTTGGCCTGCTCAAACTGGCGGGTACCCACGCCGTAGCCCACTTTTTCCACATTGAGCACCGGCATGGAGCCAAAGGACTGGGCAAAGTGGGCCAGCAGAGCCGCCCCGGTGGGGGTACACAGCTCGCCTTTGATCTCGCCGCCGTAGGTGGGCACACTAGCCAGCAGGGCGGCGGTAGCGGGGGCGGGCACCGGCATGATGCCGTGCGCGCAGCGGACGGTACCGCTGCCTACATGGATGGGAGACACCACGATCTTGTCCGGCCCCAGCAGATAGAGGGCATAGCACACGCCGGCCACGTCGGCCACCGCGTCCAGGGCTCCCACCTCATGGTAGTGGACCTCCCCCACCGGGCAGCCGTGGGCCTTGGCCTCCGCCTGGGCGATGGCGTCATACACCGCCTTGGCGTGGGTCTTGACCTCCTCCGGCAGGGGCAGGTGGTCGATCAGGTGGGCAATGTGGCCGGGGGTGGCGTGGTGATGGTGGTGGTGCTCATGGTCATGATCATGATGATGCTCATGCTCGTGGTCATGGCAATGGTCGTGGTCATGATGGTGCTCATGATCATGGTCGTGGCAATGGTCGTGGTCATGGTGGTGCTCATGCTCATGATCGTGGCAATGACCGTGGTCGTGATGATGATCATGGTTGTGCTCGTGATGATGGAGGTGCTCGTCCTCCTCCTCGCCGTGGACGGTAACCTTCATATGGGTGCCGCTGATGCCGCTAGTGACGGCGGAGGCCGCCTCCAGATGAACGCCGGGCAGGCCCAGGCTGTTCATGGTGGACAGGAAGCCCTCCTTGTCCTCCAGCAGTTCGTACAGGGCGGACATGAGCATATCCCCCGCCGCGCCCATGTTACATTCAATATATAAGGTTTTCATTTTAACCCCTCCATCTGATTGATCATGCTAGCCAGATAGCCCGCGCCGAAGCCGTTGTCGATGTTTACCACGCTGCACCCGGAGGCGCAGGAGTTGAGCATGGCCAGCAGGGCGGACAGGCCGCCGAAGCTGGCACCGTAGCCCACGCTGGTGGGCACCGCCACCACCGGGCAGTCCACCAGACCGCCCACCACGGAGGCCAGGGCCCCCTCCATGCCCGCCACCGCAATGACGCACCGTGCGCTCATCATGGCGTCCAGGTTGGACAGAAGCCGGTGGAGCCCCGCCACGCCCACGTCGTACAGCCGGGTAACCTTGTTGCCCATCACCTCGGCAGTGAGGGCGGCCTCCTCCGCCACCGGCATATCGCTGGTGCCGCCGGTGGCCACCACGATGTGCCCCAACTCCTGCCGGGGACCGGGGAAGGCGATGCCCAGTTTGGGGATGGGCCGGTAGTCCAGGGGGACGGACTGCTCCACAATGCGGGCGGCCTCCTCCCCCATGCGGGTAATAAGGATGTTTTTACAGCCCCGCTCCCCCATGGCGGCGGCGATCCCGGCGATCTGCTCCGGGGTCTTGCCCGCGCCGTAGATCACCTCCGCCGCGCCCTGGCGCACCGAGCGGTGGAAATCCACCTTGGCGTAGCCCAGATCCTCGAAGGGCTTGGTTTTCAGCTCCAGCAGGGCGTCCTCCGGGCTGGTATTTCCAGCCGACACCGCCCGCAGCAGCTCCAGAATGTCGTGCTTGTTGTCCATTTGCTTACCTCCCCTTCAGATCCAGCAGGACGGTGGAGAAATCCCCCTCCAGCGCCTTGGCAATGGTATCATGCAGCTGAACAGCCTTCTCCATCTGTGCCTCCGGCAGCTGGATGCGGGCG
>DWXO01000063.1 GCA_019119165.1 Candidatus Flavonifractor intestinigallinarum
AGGACATTGCCGACCATGTCTATATCGAGCCCCTGAACATCGCCAGTGTGGAGCAGGTCATCCAGAAGGAGCGGCCCGACTCCATCCTGCCCACCCTGGGCGGCCAGACCGGCCTGAACCTGGCCATGAACCTCCACGAGCAGGGCATCCTGCAGCAGTACGGCGTCAAGCTGCTGGGCACCAGCCCCGAGTCCATCCGCAAGGCGGAGGACCGCCAGGGCTTCAAGGACGCCATGGAGGCCATCGGCCAGCCCTGCGTCACCTCCGACGTGGTGGAGAGCGTGGAGGACGCGGTGGCCTTTGCCGGGAGCATCGGCTACCCCGTTATCGTCCGCCCCGCTTACACCCTGGGCGGTACCGGCGGCGGCATCGCCTACGACGAGCCCTCCCTGCGGGAGATTGCCGACCGGGGCATCCATCTCAGCCGTGTGGGCCAGGTCCTCATCGAGCGCTGTATCTCCGGCTGGAAGGAGATCGAGTTCGAGGTCATGCGGGACTCTGCCGGCAACGTGATCCAGATCTGTTCCATGGAGAACGTGGACCCGGTGGGCGTCCACACCGGAGACTCCATCGTGGTGGCTCCCACCCAGACTCTGGCCAACAAGGAGTTCCAGATGCTCCGCAAGGCCTCCCTGGACATCATCTCCGCCCTGGAGATCGAGGGCGGCTGCAACGTTCAGCTGGCTCTCAATCCCGACTCCTTTGAGTATGCCGTCATCGAGGTTAACCCCCGTGTGTCCCGCTCCTCCGCCCTGGCCTCCAAGGCCACCGGCTACCCCATCGCCAAGGTGGCCGCCAAGATCGCCCTGGGTTACACCCTGGACGAGATTCCCAACGCGGTAACCGGCAAGACAACTGCCTGTTTTGAACCGACTCTGGATTACTGTGTGTTGAAGATTCCCCGTCTGCCCTTCGACAAATTCACCACCGCCAGCCGTACCCTGGGCACTCAGATGAAGGCCACCGGCGAGGTTATGGCCATCGGCAACTCCTTTGAGGGCGCCCTGATGAAGGCCATCCGCTCCCTGGAGCTGCCGGTGAAGTCCCTCCGCCTGCCCGGCCTGGATGAGCTGTACACCGAGGAGATCGAGGAGCGGCTGGTGAACATTGACGACCAGCGGCTCTTTGTGGTGGCCGAGGCCCTGCGCCGGGGTTTCTCCCCCGAGAAGATCAACAAGATCACCAAGTACGACCTGTGGTTCCTGGACCGGCTCCAGAACATCGTGGATATGGAGGACAAGCTGGACCACGGCCATCTGGACGCCGACACTCTGCGCATGGCCAAGGAGATGGGTTTCTCCGATGCCTGGATTGCCGCCCTGTCCGGGAAGGAGCGGAAGGAGATCAAGGCCCTGCGGGAGGCGTACAAGATCCGTCCCGCCTTCAAGATGGTGGATACCTGCGCCGCTGAGTTTGAGGCACAGACCCCCTACTACTACTCCACCTATGACGAGGAGAATGAGGCCGCCGAGGAGCTCCATCTGCCCGTGGTGGGCGAGCTGGCGCCCCACATCCCCGAGGCCCCCTATCTGGCCGCCGCCGCCCCGGAGGCTCACCGGCCCGGTCAGGACAGGAAGAAGGTGCTGGTGCTGGGCTCCGGCCCCATCCGCATCGGCCAGGGTATTGAGTTCGACTACTGCTCGGTCCACTCCGTCTGGGCCTTCAAGCGCCTGGGCTATGAGACCATCATCATCAACAACAACCCCGAGACCGTGTCCACCGACTTCGACGTGGCCGACAAGCTGTACTTTGAGCCTCTGACCGCCGAGGACGTGGAGGCCGTGGTGGAGCTGGAGAAGCC
Organism: Candidatus Flavonifractor intestinigallinarum; assembly: GCA_019119165.1. GTDB lineage: Bacteria > Bacillota > Clostridia > Oscillospirales > Oscillospiraceae > Flavonifractor > Flavonifractor intestinigallinarum. The sequence goes on from DWXO01000063.1 coordinate 1,802, forward strand.
CTGGGGCGCGGTGGTCCAGTTCGGCGGTCAGACCGCCATCAAGCTGGCCCAGGCCCTCACCGACATGGGTGTGCCCATCCTGGGCACCTCCGCCGACGGTGTGGACGCCGCCGAGGACCGGGAGCGCTTTGATGAGATTTTGAACCAGTGCGGTATCCCCCGTGCTGCCGGTAAGACGGTGTTCACCACCCAGCAGGCGCTGGAGGCCGCCCACGAGGTGGGCTATCCCGTGCTGGTGCGCCCCTCTTATGTGCTGGGCGGCCAGGGCATGGAGATCGCTTACAACGACCGCAACATCACCGAGTTCATGCGGATTATCAACCAGGTGGAGCAGGAGCACCCCATTCTGGTGGATAAGTACCTCATGGGCCGTGAGGTGGAGGTGGACGGCGTGTTCGACGGGGAAGACCTGCTCATCCCCGGCATCATGGAGCACATCGAGCGGGCCGGTGTCCACTCCGGTGACTCCATCTCCGTCTATCCCCCCATCCACATCGAGGAGAAGCACAAGGAGACCATCTACCGCTATACCTACGACCTGTCCAAGGCCCTGGGTGTGGTGGGCCTGGTGAACATCCAGTTCGTCATCTACGACGACACCGTGTATGTCATCGAGGTCAACCCCCGCTCCTCCCGCACCATCCCCTATATTTCCAAGGTCACCGGCGTGCCCATCATCGACCTGGCCACCAAGGTGATGCTGGGCCAGAAGCTGAAGGACCTGGGCTACGGTACCGGCATTTACAAGGAGGCCGACTACTACGCCGTGAAAATGCCGGTGTTCTCCTTTGAGAAGCTCACCGACGTGGACACCGGCCTGGGCCCCGAGATGAAGTCCACCGGCGAGTGCCTGGGTCTGGCCGAGTCCTTCCCCCAGGCCCTGCTGAAGGCCTTCAAGGGGGCCAACATGAAGGCGCCCAAGAAGGGCGGACGCATCATCATCACCGTCAAGGACGAGGACAAGGGCGAGATCATCGGCATCGCCCAGGGCTTTGCCGACATGGGCATTGAGATTCTGGCCACCAGCGGCACCTGCGAGGCACTCAATGCCGTAGGCATCCCCGCCCGCAAGGTGGCCCGGGTATCCGAGGCCCACCCCAACATCCTGGACATGATTGCTTCGGGCACCGTGGACCTGGTGATCAACACCCCCACCCGGGGCCGCCGCCACGACACCGACGGCTTCAAGATCCGCCGGTCCACCGTGGAGCACTCCGTGGCCTGCATCACCGCCATCGACACCGCCCGGGCTATGCTCACCATCCGCACCCAGGGCCGTCCCTCCGACCTGCGGCCCATTGACATTACCCAAATTTAAATAAAGTGGGAACTTCCCCCTTCCAGATTCGTCTGATAAAAATAGACATAAGAATCTGGAAGGGGGAGTTTTTATGCGTAAACTGGTTCCATTGACCCTTGCGGTCTGCCTGTTGGCCGTCTCGCTGACCGGGTGCGGAGCTCTGGACAGGGGCCCTGCGGCCGCAAAACCGGTGATTTACCTCTACCCGGAGGAGGAGACCCAGGTGAGTGTTGCCCTGGATTTTGACGGGGAACTGACCTCCACCTATCCCGCCTATGGGGACGGCTGGACGGTGGACGCTTCTCCCGACGGCACCCTCACGGACCCGACCACCGGACGGCAGTACTACTGCCTGTTCTGGGAGGGGATCAGCCAGACCGAATATGACTTTTCCACCGGATTTTGTGTGGCTGGGGAAAACACCGCCGCCTTTTTGGAGGATGCCCTGGCTGACCTGGGCCTGACCGATCAGGAGGCAAACGAGTTTATCATCTACTGGCTGCCCAGGATGGAGCACAACCCCTATAACCTGATCTCCTTCCAACAGGAGACCTATACCGACAGCGCCCAACTGACCATTGACCCGGC
>DWXO01000064.1 GCA_019119165.1 Candidatus Flavonifractor intestinigallinarum
GCGGCAACCTGGTGGGGCAGCTGGGCAACGGTACCTACAACTATGTGGCCTCTCCCAGAGGGATCATGTACATCACGGACCGGGAGGTCGCCCTGGCGGGCCGGGTGGAGATCGGCGGCAACCTTAAGGTGGGCGAGACCCTCACCGCCTACACCTACGACGTGGCCACCGATCTGGGCGGCAGCGCCGGTACCCTGTCCTATCAGTGGTACCGCAACGGCGCCCCCATCCAGGGCGCCACCAAGGACACCTACACGTTGAAGGACGAGGACGCCGGCGGATATTTCATGGTGCGGGTCACCGCCTCCGCCTGCCCGGGCGAGTTGGAATCTCAGCGGGTGGGCCCGGTCCTCAAGACTTACAAAGTCAAATCGGTGGCGGCGGGCAGCGGCTATTTCCTGGCTGTCCTGGAGGACGGCACCCTGTGGGCCTGGGGCCGCAACGACGGCGGCCAGCTGGGTGACGGCACCCGGACCGAGCGGCGCGAACCGGTGAAGATCATGGACGGTGTGGCTCAGGTGGCCGCCGGTACGAATTTCTCCATGGCCATCAAGACCGACGGGTCCCTGTGGTCCTGGGGCGTGAATATGTGCGGCCAGCTGGGCGACGGCACCAATGAGACCCGACTTACCCCGGTGAAGGTGATGGACGGGGTGAAGCAGGTGGCCCTGGGCAGCGAGTTCGCCATCGCCGTCAAAACCGACGGCAGCCTGTGGACCTGGGGCAGCAGCTTCTTTGGAGAGCTGGGCGACGGGCAGAATAAGGCCCGGAATACCCCCGCCCAGATCCGGGTGGCCACCGACGGCATCATCATCAAGAACGTGGTGGACATCGCGGCGGGCAGCTTCCACGGCCTGGCCAGACTGAGCACCGGCGAAGTGTTGGGGTGGGGTACCTCCCTGGCGGTGAACGGGCAGTTCTATGGCAGCGGCTACTATCCCATTCCCATACCCGTCCTAAGCGGCACAATGCCCACAAAGACCATGGCCGCCGGTACCAACCACTCCCTCTACAATGTGGACGTGGTGGGCTGGACCGTCGTGGGCTATGGCAGCAACAACATGGGCCAGCTGGGCGACGGCACCACCTTGGGCGCGTTCAGCGAACCGGCCTTTGCCAAGGAGCTGACCAGCGTCTCCAAGCTGCTGGCCGGCGGCAACCACTCCGCCGCCATCAATCTCTCCGGCGCCCTCTACGGCTGGGGGGAAAACGACTGCGGCCAGGTGGGCAACGGCAATACCACCAATCAGACCACCCCCACCATTGTGATGTCCAACGTCCAGTCGGCGGCGCTGAGTTCCTCCAACTCGGCGGCCATCAAAACCGACGGCACCCTGTGGCTGTGGGGCGACAACAGCTACGGGCAGCTGGCCGACGGTACCACCAGCCCCTCCTATAAACCCAAGGAACTGGTCTTTGCCGACGAGGTGGAGACCCTGCCGGAGGATAAGACCTATGATCTGCTCAAGAACAGCAAGATCGTGGGCCAGTATACCATCTCCTATGAGTCCGCCCAGACCTGGGCCCTGACGGCCCAGCTGGATTCCTCCAAGCTGGAGGACCCCCAGGCGGTGGAAGGAGCCACCCTCTATCTGGCGGTGTGCGACGATATGGGCAACCCCAGGAAGATCTGGTGCGGCACCTTTGAAAATGGCAAGGCCCGTATCGGGAACATCCCGGTGAGCTATCTGGAGGAGGGAATGCGGGAAATCTTTATTCTGGACCAGCGGCTGATCCCTCTGACCAGTATGGCGTAAACGGATAGAGGAGGGAGCAGATGAAAAGACGCGTGTTTGCCCTGGTGCTGGCCCTCTGCCTGACCCTGAGTCTGGCAGGGGGCGCCGGAGCGGCGGAGGAGAAGCAGGCCCGTGTGGTCTTTGAGCGCACCGCCCCCGACGCCGACGGCTGCTACAGCGTGACCATGACCCTGTACGATACCACCTTCCGGGTCTTTCAGTTCGCCCTGCGGTATGACCCGGCGGCGGTGACGCCGGTGGACGACACCGGCGCGGCTGCCCAGACCTTTGGAGACTTCGCCCACAAGGACCCGGACTGGATTACCCCGGTGGGCACCGAGCTTAACACACAGACCGGCCTCATCGACGTTTCCGGCTTTATCATGCCCGGGACCACCGGGCCCATGCTGGACGAGCTGGGCCAGGCGGTGGTGGGAAGCGACGGGCTGCAGGTCTATACCTTCCGCTTCCGGCAGACGGGAGCGGGGGAGGACGGCCTCCAGATTGCCACCCAGGAGAAGGGGGAGCCCTACCGGCCCGCCTGCCCCCAGGGGGTCATCCTGGCGGGTGAGGCGGGGGAGATCCCCGTCACCGTCACCTTCCGCACCGCCCAGTCAGGGGAGGACGGCGACAGCCAGGACTTTACCGGCTCCGGCGATACCGGGGGCAAAACGGTAGAGGGCCTGGTGAACCAGACCATCTTCCTGGAGATCGGCACCCACCGGGCGGTGGTGGAGGGAGGCGTGAGCGCCATCTACCCCGGCGAGCCTGACGTGACCGCCTACGCCCACGACAACCGGACCTTTGTGCCGGTGCGGTTTGTGGCTGAGCGGCTGGGGGCTGATGTGAGCTGGGAGGGCGACACCCAGACGGTGGTGGTGGAGAAGGACGGACACACCATCCGGATGCAGGTGGGCAGCCTGACCTACACCCTGGACGGACAGACCAAGCAGCTGGATGTGCCGGCGGAATACAAGGCCTCCACCGGCGGCAACTCCCGCACCATGGTGCCGGTGCGCTTCGTCACCGAGGCCCTGGGCTACCAGGTGGAGTGGGAGGCCGGGCGCAATCTGGTGGTCATCGCGCCGCCCCAGGCCCATTGGGACCCGGCGGGTGCGGCGGAGCAGCAGGCCATGGACCGAGTGCGGGAGCTGCTGAACCGATACGGCGGCTTTGTATAAGGAGGGATGATGATGAAACACTTGCTGCGGTACGGGCTGTGCCTGGGGGTGCTGACCGCCGCCCTGGCCGGTTCTGCCCTGGCGGCCACCCCCGACTATACCGTGGATCAGGACGGCACAGTCAACTACTATGACTATGGGTGGAACCGATATTTTAACGTGGAATGTACCGAGGGGATCATTGACGGGGAGGACTACGCCATCCTGTTCGTGGAGGCGGAGCTGGACCCGAAGACCCACAAGGTCAAGAGCTACACCATCAATGAAGATACCGTCATGTACATCAACCAGTCCAGCGCCATGAACGGCAGATTCTACCTGGAGGGGGTAAAGCCCAGAAGTATGCCCGACTCGGTGGTGCTGCTGGGCGGCAAGTTCAGCGACGGCCAGTCCCCCAAGGTGCTGGGTACCGTCATCGGCCACGGCGTTACCGTCATCGGCAGCGTCACCAGCTACCATCCGGGCAAGCCGGTGACGGTGGAGCTCTACCAGGAGGGCAGTACCTCCGACCCGGTGGCCTCCACCCAGATCGCCGCCTCCACGGGCAGCGGGCAGGTGGCCCAGCCCTTTAAGCTGACCGGCGTGCCCGCGGGCCGGTACGACCTGAAGGTCACCAAGGAGGGACATACCCCCTACTGGGTGAAGGGGGTTCCGGCGGAGACCGATATCGCCCTCAAGACGCCCATCACGCTGGCCGTCGGCGATGTGGATGGAAACGGGTCGGTCAACGGCCTGGACCTGAATACCGTCACCAGCAGCAACAACTACGGCAAACTGGTGTCGGAGGCCCAGGTGAAAACCACGGACGTCAACGGCGACGGCAATGTGAACGGCCTGGACCTGAACTTGATTACATCCACAAGCAACTACGGAAAAGGGACCATTACCACAAACTATTCTGAGTGAACAGGAGGAAATGCCAGATGCGAACAACAAGAGGAAAACGGCTGCTGGCCAGTATTCTGGTGCTGTTGATGCTGGTGGGCACCCTGCCCATGCAGGCATTTGCGGCGGTGAATGAGGACTTTGCCGTAAACCTGACTGTAGAGGAAGATGGAACCTTTGAGGGACGTAGCGTATATACCGTGTCCTTCCAGGTCAAGACAACCGGCGACGCGCAGATCGCCCAGCAGCAGACGGTGGTACTGACCTTCGATGCCACCACTTTCGATCTGCTGAACCAGACCATGAATGACAGAATCCTGACGTTGAGCAACAGCGAGCTTGAGTTCAAGAAGGCCGCTGTTGACCTTACGCTGGGGGCCGGCTGGCAGGCCGATCAGACCATGGCCCGCCTGAGCGAGGATAGTGAAACCGGATATCTGGTTTGGTCCAACTATTTAACGGTAGATCCGGATTCCGGTATCGAGGCGTTAAAGACGGACGGCAAATTTGTCACCATTGCTACGGTGAAACTGGTGCTGAAGGAAGGCAAGGAGTTTGCGGCAAATTCCTTTGGCCTGATTGACGAGGATGAGATGTATTTTGTCAACCAGAACGCCGTTGCATGGGTGGCTGACGGAACGAATACCTACATCTACGGTCACGACACCGGCGATGACACGCTGGCCGAGCCTACCATTGAATACACCAACTTCACCCCCGTGAAGTCCGCCTACACCGGCACGGAGGCTGCCGCCCCCACCGTGGAGCGCAAGCAGGGCGGCGACGTGACCCTGGCGGCCCAGACCATCGAAGGGGAGCAGGTGGAGTACGGCTACAGCACCCGGCAGGGTGTGGAGCCCTCCGACTGGCAGGATAAGGCCTCCTTTACCGGCGTGCCTGCGGGCACCGTCTACTTCTGGGTCCGGGTCAAGGAGAACCTCGACCATATGGCCGGTCAGGCCGCGGCCTCCCAGGCTGTGACCATCTACGCCGCCCCCGCCATCTCCTATGACGCCATCCCCGACATGACTGTTGACACCGCCATTGCCGATCTGGCTCCCACGGTGGAGAATGAG
>DWXO01000065.1 GCA_019119165.1 Candidatus Flavonifractor intestinigallinarum
CCGCTCCAGGAACTTCTCCCGGCCCAGGTCGTGGCGGGTCAGGCCCTCGTTCTTGCGCAGCTCCTCCTCCACCTTGATCTGGGTGGCGATGCCGGCGTGGTCGGTGCCGGGCACCCACAGGGCGGCGTAGCCCTGCATCCGCTTGAAGCGGATCAGGATATCCTGGAGGGTGGAGTCCATGGCGTGGCCCATGTGGAGCTGGCCGGTGACGTTGGGGGGCGGCATGACGATGGTAAAGGGCTTCTTATCGGGATCACGGTGGCCCTCAAAGCAGCCGTTTTTCTCCCACATCTCATAGACGCGGCCCTCCACCTCCTGGGGCTCATAGACCTTGGGAAGTTCTTTCTTCATCTGTTACACTCCTTTTCGGGGCAAAAAAGGTTCGCCCCAAGCTGTTGCTCAGGGCGAACCCGTAAGTCCGCGGTACCACCTGAATTTCCTCAAATGAGGACACTCATTGCCTCTGTAACGGGAGGATTCCGCCGCCCCTTACTGTGGTTCAGGGGCAGAGCTCTGGGACGACCTTCCCCGCGCCATCGGAGAGCCTTGCACCAGACCGGCTCCTCTCTGCACCTTTTGCGCGGGTACTCCTTCCCATCTTAGCCTTTGGGACATAGTATATGCACTTTTCGGGAAAATGTCAAGCCTCTGGCTTACCGCAGTTCCTTGTCGCAGTAGGCGCAGCAGTCCACGCCGCCGTTCTGCTTCACCAGCGGGGGCAGGTAGTGCTCGGTCTGGGTGATGCAGTTGGGGTTGGAGCACACCGGCTTGGTGCCGATCTCCACGGCGCCGGGACTCATGCGGTCCTGATTGGCCAGGTCGGTGAGCAGCGCCATACGGGCATACATACCATAACGGGCCTGCTCAAAGTAGACCGCCCGGGGATCGTCGTCCACGTCGATGGAAATCTCGTCCACCCGGGGCAGGGGGTGCATCACCAGCAGGTCCTTCCGGGCCCGATCCAGCTTCCGGCGGGTGAGGACGTAAATGCCCTTGCACCGCTCGTACTCCAGGGGGTCCACAAAGCGCTCCCGCTGGATACGAGTCATATAGAGCACGTCCAGCTGGGGAATGACGGCCTCCAGGCCGGTGACCTCGGTAAACCACATATCGTTCTCCCGCATGAAGGCCCGCATATATTCGGGCACCGCCAGCTCACGGGGGGCGATGAGGAAGAACTTAATGCCCTTGAACTTGGCCAGGGCCTTGATGAGGGAGTGGACGGTACGGCCGTTCTTCAGGTCGCCGCACAGGCCCACGGACAGGCCGTCCACACCGCCCCGCAGGCGGGTGATGGTGGTCAGGTCGGCGGTGGTCTGGGTGGGGTGCATATGGCCGCCGTCGCCGGCGTTGATCACCGGCACATCGGAGTAGAGAGAAGCAGCCTTGGCGGCGCCCTCCTTGGGGTTGCGCATCACCACCACGTCGGCGTAGCCGGACACCATCTTGATGGTGTCCTTCAAGGTCTCGCCCTTGGCGGTGGAGGTGGATTTGGGATCGGCAAAGCCGAACACCGTGCCGCCCACCCGCAGCATGGCGGTCTGGAAGGAAAAGTTGGTACGGGTGGAGGGCTCATAGAACAGGCTGGCCATCACCCGCCCCCGGCAGGCGTCCATAAAATCGGCGGGGTGGTCCATAATATCACTGCACCGCTGGTACAGGGACTCCCACTCCGCCCTTGACAGGTCTCCAAAGTCGATCAAATGCCGCATGACGCTTCATTTCCCCTTTTGAATTTTTTCTATCGTATCATATCTTCCCCTATTCCGGCAAGAGCAGAATGGACAAATTTCCTTCTTTTTTGCCCCGCCGCCTTGGCACCTGCGCCGTCCGCTCCGCCCGGCTGTGTGCAAAGACTGACAGGTATCCTTTTTCCCGGTCATGTCCACACTAAAAGGCAAAGGAGGGAGCGCTATGTCCCTGTTCTGGATCTTCCTGATTTACAGCTTTTTGGGCTTTCTCATCGAGGTGGCCTATGCCCGGGTGACCGGCGAGGCCAAGCGGGATCGAAAGTGCCGGCTGCTGCTGCCCCTCTGCCCGGTGTATGGGCTGGGAGCCCTGGGGGTTCAGCTGCTGCCGGAGGGCGTGCGGGCTCAGCCCCTGCTCCTCTTCCCCGCCGCGGTACTGGTGTGTACCGGGGCGGAGCTGCTGGCGGGGCTCTTCTACGAAAAGGTCTTTCTGGTGTCCTTCTGGGATTACTCCCATCTGCCCCTCCATCTGGGCCGGCACGTCTGTCTCCGCTTCTCCCTGTACTGGGGGGCCCTGACCCTGATGCTGTACTATCTGCTCCATCCGGCGGTGGCCTGGCTGGCCGCCGCCATCCCGTCCTGGGCCGCGCCCCCCGCCGTGGCCCTGCTGTGCATGGATACGGTGCTGACCGCCCTGCTGCTGCGCCGCACCCGGAACACCGGCGCTCTGCGCTGGTATGTCCGGCTGTTCCGGCGGAAGCCCGCATGAAAAGCGCCCCCTTTCAGATAAAAACTCCGAAAGGGGGCGCTTTTCATGCCCGTCTCAGGTCATTAAGGGTCTCGTCGATCTTCTTCTGGGATACGTAAGCCTGGGCCACCGCCAGGATCTGCTCCAGGGTGATGGAGCGGGCGGCCCCCAGAATGGGGTGCTTGAAGAGCATGGGGAACCGGCGCTGGAGCACCGCCCGGCTGCCCGGATGATCCAGCAGCTCCCCCACTGTGATCTGATTGCGTTTGAGTTCCATGCACTCACCTCCAACCCAGTCTATGCGGCTGTGCCGCAGATTTGACTTGCGGGCTGATGTGGGTCAGGCTATAATGAGGTTCATACCACAGATTCCGGATAAGGAGGCCCCAGTTTTTATGATCCATTCTCTGGAAAACAATGTGCCCCAGCTCCACCCGGAAGCCAGGATTGCCGCCAACGCCACCCTTGTGGGCAGGGTGTCCGTGGGCGCCGCCGCCAGCGTCTGGTACGGCGCGGTCCTGCGGGGCGACGAGTGCTCCATCCGCCTGGGAGACGGCTCCAATGTACAGGACCAGGCGGTGGTCCACGGCGACCCGGACTTCCCCACTGTCATCGGCAGGGATGTGACCGTGGGCCACGGGGCCATCCTTCACGGCTGCACGGTGGAGGACGGCTGTCTCATCGGCATGGGGGCCATCCTGCTCAACGGCTGCGTTATCGGAGCGGGCAGTCTGGTGGCCGCTGGGGCGCTGGTCACTCAGAACGCGGTGATCCCGCCGGGCAGCCTGGTGATGGGTTCCCCCGCCAAGGCGGTGCGGCCCCTGCGCCCGGAGGAACGGGAATCCCTGCCCCACTCCGCCCAGCTCTACCGTGAGCTGTCCGCAGCCCAGCTCCCCGCCGCCGGTCAGGAGGTAACAACATGAAAAAAGAACGTCATCCCAAGGGACAGCGCCGGCAGGCGCTGAAGGAACAGGTCAAGGCCAAGCCCGGCCTGACCGCCGTCTATATCATTCTCCGGGCCCTGGTCATTGTGGCCATCGTGGCCCAGTCCTTCAAGGGCAACTTTGAAAACGTGTTCCTGTGCGTCCTCACCCTGTTTCTCTTCACGCTGCCCTCCTTTCTGGAGCGCACCATCCGTATCGAGATCCCCGATACCCTGGAAGTTATCATTCTGCTCTTCATCTTCGCCGCCGAGATTTTGGGCGAGATCCAGGCCTATTACATCCAGTACCCCTACTGGGATACCATGCTTCACACCCTCAACGGCTTTTTGTGCGCCGCCATTGGCTTCTCCCTGCTGGATATCATCAACCGAAACGAAAAACTGAAATTCAGCCTCTCCCCGGTCTATCTGGCGGTGGTGGCCTTCTGTTTCTCCATGACCATCGGCGTGCTGTGGGAATTTTTTGAGTTCTCCATGGATCAGCTCTTCCTGCTGGATATGCAGAAGGATACGGTGGTCCATTCCATCGGCTCGGTGATGCTGGACCCCGCCGGAGGCAACCACCCCATCTCCATCAAGCACATCACCGACGTCATTGTGGTCACCGCCGACGGCGCTCAGCAGTCCCTGGGGCTGGGCGGCTATCTGGACATCGGCATCATCGATACCATGAAGGACCTGTTCGTCAACTTCATCGGCGCGGTGGTTTTTTCCACCATTGGCTTTATTTATGTGAAAAACCGGGGCAAGGGAAAGTTCGCCCCTCAGTTTATCCCCACTGTGGTGGACGATGTGGAAACTCCGTCGGATCAGAACGGTCCCGCTCAGGAATAACCTTCACCTGGTCTGATTTTTTTGCGGCGGCTCCGCATAGAATTCCTCCAACCGGCCCATACTAGGAGCGTACCACGGTAACAAGGAGGAATTAGCAATGAACCAGACCCCTAACAACAGCATCAAGTGCTCCGTCACCAACTGCGCCCACCACTGCGGCGGCCAGAACTACTGCACCCTGAACGAGATCAAGGTGGGCTGCTGCGAGCCCAACGCCACCAAGTGCGCCTCCACCGAGTGCGCCTCCTTCCAGCTGGGCCAGCACTAAGCACCTGAGCAGCAAAAAACAGGACCTGCTTTCGCAGGTCCTGTTTTTTGTGTTTGGAATTACTCCTTGGGCTCGGCGGGCGCCTCGGCCTTGGGAGCCTCCGCCTTGGGGGCGGCGGCAGCGGCAGGAGCAGCCTTGGGAGCCGCGGGCTTCACCTCGGGCACCTTGCCGTCCACGGTGATCAGCTTGCGGGGGCACTTCTGAGCGCAGATGCCGCAGCCGATGCACTTCTCGTAGTCGATGACAGCCAGGTTGTTGACCATGGTGATGGCTTCCTTGGGGCAGTTCTTCATGCACAGAGAACAGCCAATACAGCCGTTGTCGCACACCTTCCGGGCATCCACACCCTTGTCATGGGAGGAGCAGGGAATGGTGACGTGACGCTTGGTCTTGTAAGGCTCCAGAGCAATGATGTGGCGGGGGCAAACGTCCACGCACTTGTTACAGGCCTTACACTTCTCCTCGTCCACCTTGGCCACGCCGTCGATGACGTGGATAGCGTCAAAGGGACAGGCCTTCTCACAGGAGCCCAGACCCAGGCAGCCGTAGGAGCAGCCCAGATCACCGCCGCCAGGCAGCTTGGAAGCAGCCACACAGTCGTGGAGACCCACATAGTTGTACTGCTTGTAGTTCTGACCGCAGCCGGTGCAGTGGACCTGAGCGATCATCTTGACGGAAGCGCCGGCAGCCACGCCCATGATCTCGCCGATCTGAGCGGCAACCGCATCACCGCCGGCAGCGCAGGCGTTGACAGGAGCGGTGCCCTTCACCACAGCGGCAGCATAGCCGGAGCAGCCGGGGAAGCCGCAGCCGCCGCAGTTGGCGCCGGGCAGGCAGCCCAGAATGGCCTCCTCCCGGGGGTCCACCTCAACGGCGAACACCTTGGCGGCAATGGCCAGGACCAGGCCGAAGATGGCGCCCAGCACAGCCAGGACCACAACGGCAAAGATAACAGTATTCATATCCATGATTCATCCGCCTCCCTTAACCAAAGACCTTCAGGCCGGAGAAGCCCATGAAGGCCAGAGCCACCAGGCCGGCGGCCATCAGGGCGATGGGGAAGCCCTCAAAGGCCTTGGGGCACTTGGAGAACTCCATCCGCTCACGAATGGAAGCGAAGATCACGATGACCAGAAGGAAGCCGATACCGCCGGTGACGCCATATACCACGCTGGTAATAAAATCGTAGCTGTTCTGGGTGTTCTGGAGCACCACGCCCAGCACGGCGCAGTTGGTGGTAATCAGGGGCAGGTACACGCCCAAGGCCTCATAGAGGGAGGGCATGGACTTCTTCAGGAACATCTCGATGAACTGCACCAGGGCGGCAATGACCAGGATGTAGGTCACGGTCTGCATGAAGGTCAGCCCCAGGGGCACCAGAATCAGCTCATTGATGGGCCAGCAGATAGCGGAAGCCAGACCCATAACGAAGATAACGGCCAGGCCCATACCGGAGGCCGTCTCCACCTTCTTGGACACGCCCATAAAGGGGCAGATACCCAGGAACTGGGCCACGATGAAGTTATTGACCAGGATGGCGCCAAGGGCCACGGTAAACAGGTTTGCCCAATCCATTACTTGGCCACCTCCTCAGTCTTTTTCTCGCCCTTCTTGGGCTTGTTCAGAATGTACTGCATGGCAGCGATGAGCACGGCCAGCGTGATGAAGCCGCCCACAGGGAGAATCATGCCCAGAGCGGGGATGCCCTCGGGCAGGATACGAATGCCGGCGGCAGTGCCCAGGCCGAAGGCCAGGTTGCCGTCCTTGCCGATCTCCAGCAGGCCGCCCATGATGGTGCCGTTGCCCAGGAACTCACGGACCACACACATGATTACCAGGATCATGGTATAGCCCAGGCCCTGGAAGATACCGTCCATGGCGGAAGCGCCGATGCCGTTCTTGTAAGCAAAGGACTCGGCACGGCCCAGAATGATACAGTTTACCACGATCAGAGGGATAAACAGACCCAGGCTGGCCGACAGAGCAGGTACAAATGCCTGGAGCATCAGGTCCACGATGGTCACGAAACCGGCAATGACCACGATGAAGCAGGCAATACGAATATTGTTGGGAATAATCTTACGCAGAGCTGCGATGATAATATTGGCCAGGGTCAGGATCACCAGCACGGACACACCCATGCCCAGTCCGTTGAACAGAGTGGTGGTGATGGCCATGGTGGAACACATACCCAGCAGCTGGACGGTAACGGGGTTCTGATAGAACAGACCGTCCATCAGTTGTTTTCTTGCATTCATGGTTTGTTCCCTCCTTAACCCATGCTGGCCGCGGCGGCAATAGCGGAGGAAACCGCCTCGCATACGCCTCGGGAGGTGATGGTGGCGCCGGTGAGCGCGTCGATGGTGCCGCCGTCCTTGGTCACCTTGACCTCACCAGTGGCACCAACAAACTGGGCACGGAAATCCTCCTTGCTGGCGTTGGAACCCAGGCCGGAGGTCTCGCCGGTCTTGACGATGGACACACCGGAGCAGGCTCCGGTAGCGTCCACGCCTACCATGATGGTCAGGTTGCCGCTGAAGGAAGTGGCAGGCTTGACCTGCACCACATAGCCGGCGTCGCCGGCGCTGTAGACGTCTTCCACGGTAGCGTCGCCGCCGGTGTACTGATCGGTAACCTTCTCATAGCTGTCGGCAGGCAGCACAGCAGCCATGGCCTCCTGGGTGGTCTTTTCGTTGTTGGCCGCAATGTAGGGCTTGGTGACCTCATTGGTCAGGCCCAGCAGCAGAGCGGTAACGGCGCAGATAGCAAACAGCACGATAACCAGGGTGGCCATGCCGGCTTCTTTCTTCTTGGTAACAGCTTCACTCATGGCTTAGCCCTCCTTTCCGGCTTTGGCCTTCGCCTTGGCGGCAGCCTTCATTTCCTTGGTGACGCCGTAGCGGTTGGGCTTACCCACCTTGTCGATGAGCCACACGCAGCAGTTCATGATCAGGATGGAGTAGGACACGCCCTCGGGATAGCCGCCGAAGTAGCGGATGAACACGGTGAGCAGGCCGCAGCCGATGCCGAAGATGACCTCGCCCTTCTTGGTGACGGGGCTGGTCACATAGTCAGTGGCCATGAAGAAGGCGCCCAGCATCAGGCCGCCGGTGCACAGCTGATAGAGCATCCAGGTCAGCCGGTCGTTGCCGCCCATGGGGAAGGCGAAGGTGAGCACCGCCACGGTGGCGATGTAGGCCACGGGGATGCGGGCGCGGATGACGCCCCGCCAGATCAGGTACAGGCCGCCCAGCAGCAGCATGAGGGCGGAAACCTCGCCGATACAGCCGCCCACGTTGCCCACGAAGGCGTCCAGCAGGGAGGCCTCGGGCAGCAGGCCGCCGTGCATGAAGTCGGCGGACAGGGGGGTGGCGCCGGTGACGATGTCGGCGCCGGCCATGGTGACCTCGCCGGAGATCAGGCCGGCCCACTTGTCAGCGCCGATGCCGGGCACGATCCAGGTGGTCATAGCCACGGGGTAGCACAGCATCAGGAAGGCACGGCCGCCCAGGGCGGGGTTCATGAAGTTCTGGCCCAGGCCGCCGAAGAGCTGCTTGACCACCACGATGGCGAAGAAATCGCCGATGATCAGCATCCAGTAGGGCAGGGTGGGCGCGCACACGAAGGCCAGCAGCACGCCGGTGACGGCGGCGGACAGGTCCTTGTTGGCGCAGGACTTCTTCATCAGCTTACGGTAGGCCCACTCGAAGAACTCGCAGGCCACCACGGAGATCAGGGTGGCAACGAGTGCGCGGGGGCCGAAGAACACCACGCCCATAATCAGGGCGGGCACCAGAGCGATGAGCACATCGCGCATCAGGTTCTGGGTATCAATGGGGGAGGCCACGTGGGGGGACGAGGCCACCGTCAGATTCAGCTTCTTTTCCTCATTCATGCTTTGGCCGCCTCCTTTGCCGCTTTTTCCTTGGCCGCCAGATTCCGCAGTTCACCCTTGGTCACGCGGAAGGACTGGACCAGATGGATGCGGGCGGGGCAGATGTAGTTGCAGGAACCGCACTCGATGCAGTCCAGGACGTTGAGGGCCTCGGCCTCTTTCCACATACCCTTCTCGGCATACAGGTGCATATACACGGGGGTCAGGTGCATGGGGCAGACGTTGACGCAGCGGCCGCAGCGCAGGCAGACCTCTTCCTCCACCACGGGAGCGGCCTCATGCTTGGTGAGGCAGAGCACGGCGTTGGTGCCCTTGATGCAAGTCACGTTCAGGTCGTACTGGGCAATACCCATCATGGGACCGCCGGTGAGGATGCGCTCAGGCTCCTCCTTGAAGCCCTTGGCCTCGTCGATGAGGGCCTGGAAGGACACGCCCAGAGGCACCATCAGGTTCTTGGGCTCCTGGATGGCGTCGCCGGTGACGGTGATGACGCGGTGGGTAACGGGCTTGCCCTCCACCACGGCGTCGTACACGGCGGCGGCGGTGCCCACGTTGAACACGGCGCAGCCCACATGGGCGGGCAGGCCTCCGGGAGGCACCTCACGGCCGGTGATGCGCTGGATGAGCTGCTTCTCAGCACCCTGGGGGTACCGGGTCCGCAGGGACTCCACGGTCACATCGCCCTTGCCGCCCACCAGAGCGCGCAGGTGCTCGATGGCGTCCTCCTTGTTGGCCTCCACGCCGATGACGCCGCTCTTCAGGCCGAAGGCCTGCATGAGGATGCGCAGGCCGCCGATGACCTTCTCCCCGTGCTCCAGCATGAGGCGGTGGTCGGCGGTGATGTAGGGCTCACACTCGGCGCCGTTGAGGATCACGGTGTCCACCTTGCCGATACCCGAGCTGATCTTCACATGGGTGGGGAAGCCTGCGCCGCCCATACCGGTAAGGCCAGCCTCCTTCACGATGTTGACGATCTCATCGGTGCTCAGCTTGGTGTAGTCGGGATGGGGGACGAGCTCGGAACCCCAGGTATCCTGGAAGTCGTTCTCGATGACCACCGACATACACTTGCCGCCGCCCACGTAGGGACGGGGCTCCACCGCCTTGACCTCGCCGGAGACCGAAGCGTGGATGGGGGCGCCCAGACCGGCGATCTCGCCGATCTTCTGACCCACCTTGACGTGATCGCCCACAGCAACGATGGGCTTACAGGGAGCACCGATATGCATGGACATAGCGATGACCACCTGCTTGGGAGCAGCGCTCAGAGGCGCTATCTCCTTGTGGCGTGCCAGCTCCTTCCGGTCATGGGGATGCACGCCGCCGTAAAAGCTTTGCTTCATAGGTCCACCTCGCAAATCTGACCCACACACGGGCCATTTTTCTGAGTTGTTTGACCGGTATCTCAAACAGAATTATCATAGCGCAAAGCACACAAATTGTCCAGTTAAAACCGTCAAATTTCTTACTGTTTTTTCATTTAAACTCACGGGTTTTATCAAAAAGCTGAATTCTTCCTTGCTTTTTCCCTCTTTTAAGAAAATTGTACCCTTCGGTTTTCTAATTGGCGGAACCGTGGATTCTGTGCCGCCGCCGCGCTGCTTTACTTGTTTAAAACGCAGAAGTTTCAAAAGGCTGATTGACAAAGCCCCCCGGGAAAGCTATGATTATACCTACAACTTGCAGTTCATCCCCCGGGATGGACGCTTCAAAAGCGATGACCGGGACAGTACGGGCGGCGCATAAGCGCAGAGAGGGAGCGGTTGGTGTAAGCTCCCGTGAGGCCGCATCGGAAGGTCACCCGGGAGCGGTCCCGCTGAAGGCAGTAGGCGGGAACGGTCACCCTCCGTTACCGGGGCATGAGTGCGCGGGTGCGCCCGCGAAGTTAGGTGGTACCACGGAGTGTTATGGCGGCTTCGTCCTATGGGACGAAGCCGCCATGTTGTTTTTCTCCCATACCAGCCAAAGGAGGTCTTTTCCACCATGAGAATGAAAACAGCCCAGATCCTGATGGAATGTCTGCTGGAGCAGGGGGTGGATACCGTATTCGGTTACCCCGGCGGCACCATTCTAAATGTATACGACGAGTTCGAGCTGCACGGCTATAAGGATAAGATCCGGCACATCCTCACCGCCCATGAGCAGGGCGCTTCCCATGCCGCCGACGGTTACGCCCGGGCCACCGGCAAGGTGGGCGTGTGCTTCGCCACCTCCGGCCCCGGCGCCACCAACCTGACCACCGGCATCGCCACCGCCTACTACGACTCCTCCCCCGTGGTGTTCATCACCTGCAACGTCAGTGAAAACCTCATCGGCAAGGACTCCTTCCAGGAGGTGGATATCACCGGCATCTCCATGCCCATTACCAAGTGCAACTACCTGGTGAAGGACCCCAACCAGCTGGCCGATGTGATCCGGGAGGCCTTCGCCATCGCCCGCACCGGCCGCCCCGGCCCTGTGCTGGTGGACATCGCCAAGAACGTCACCGCCGCCGAGGCGGAGTATGAGCCTCTGCCCCTGGCCGAGCACCCCAACCACGGCCGTCTGGCCGCCATGCTCCGCCGGGCCAGCCATGAGCTCAAGGCTCCCGAGCCTGACGCCGGCGATATCCAGACCCTGCTGGACATGATCGAGGAGGCCCGCCGGCCCCTGGTGTTGGTGGGCGGCGGCGTCATCCGCTCCCGGGGCGCCGTGCCTCAGTTCCGTAAGTTTATTGAGACCCTCAACGCCCCGGTGGCCTCCACCATCATGGGCGGCGGCGCCTGCCCCGGCGACCATCCCCTGTTCACCGGCATGATCGGAATGCACGGCTCCCACGCCTCCAACCACGCCAGCGACCAGTGCGACCTGCTCATCGCCATCGGCTGCCGCTTCTCCGACCGGGTGGCCACCGACCCCGCCACCTTCGCCCCCAATGCCAAGATCGTCCATATCGACATCGACCGGGCCGAGATCGACAAGAACGTGGTCACCGACCACCATATCATCGGCGACGCCCGCCGGGTGCTGGAGCTGCTCAACGCCAAGCTGCCCGCCCACGACTACCCCGAGTGGAAGGAGTGGGTGTTCTCCCACAAGGAGATCCCCCTGAAAAAGGACGATATCCTCCATCCCCATGAGATTCTGGAGACCATTCAGGAGGTCACCGACGGGGATGCCATCATCACCACCGACGTGGGCCAGCATCAGATGTGGTGCGCCCAGTACTACCACTTCTTCCGCCCCGGCCAGCTCATCACCTCCGGCGGCTTCGGCACCATGGGCTTCGGCTTGGGGGCCGCCATGGGCGCCGCCGTGGGTAACCCGGGCAAGGTGGTGGTTCAGTGTACCGGCGACGGCTGCTTCCGCATGAACTGCCATGAGCTGTGTACCGCCGAGCACTACAACATCCCGGTGATCACCGTGATCTTTAACAACCGGACCCTGGGTATGGTGCGCCAGTGGCAGAACCTGATCTATCACAAGCGGTTCTCCCAGACCGACCTGGACCGGGGCCCCGACTTTGTGAAGCTGGCGGAGGCCTACGGCATCCAGGGTGAGCGGGCCGCCACCCAGCCGGAATTTGAGGCCGCCTTCCGCCGGGCCGTGGCCTCCGGCCGCCCCTATGTGATCGAGTGCGCCATCGACAAGGACGCCATGGTCCATCCCATGATCTCCGCCGGTACGCCGGTCACCGACTTCATTCTGGACTGAGGAGGGTGTGGAATATGAATGAGATGAATGCCACCCGCCGCACCCTTTCGGTGCTGGTGGAAAATGCCGCCGGCGTCCTGTCCCAGGTCTCCCGGCTATTCTCCCGAAAGGGCTATAACATCGAGTCCCTGGCCGTGGGCACCACCGACGATCCCACGGTGTCCCGTATCACCATCGAGGTGTGGGCCGACGCCCCTATGATCGAGCAGATCATGAACCAGCTGCGCAAGCAGTACCCCGTCTACTCCGTGCAGGAGCTGAAGCCCGAGCGCTCCATCCGCCGGGAGCTGGTGATGTTCAAGGTGAAGGCGGAGACCCACGACATCCGCAATGAGATCATCCAGATCGCCAACATCTTCCGGGCTTCCATCATCGACGTGTCCCTGAAGTCCCTCACCCTGGCCCTCATCGGCGACGAGACCAAGGCGGAGGCCATGCAGAAGCTGCTGGAGGCCTTCGGCATCCTGGAGCTGGTCCGCACCGGCATGGTGGCCCTGGAGCGGGGCGCCTACACCATCGAGGACGAAACCAAGGAGCAGACCGAGTTCAACCTGGGCAAAAACTTCCTGTAATATTTTAGGAATACCAGCCACATCGAAATCTTTTCTGAGATTGTATCATACTTATCATTCTTTTCTGCCCCGCTGTGCTATCATCGTGGACAAGAAAAACCTTCATTTGGATAAAGGAGTGCAAAGACTATGGCTAAGATGTATTACGAGAAGGACTGCGACCTGTCCTACCTGAACGGCAAGAAGATCGCCATTATCGGCTACGGCTCCCAGGGCCACGCCCACGCCATGAACCTGAAGGATTCCGGCTGCGATGTGTGCGTCGGTCTGCGTGAGGGCTCCAAGAGCTGGGCCAAGGCCGAGCAGGCCGGCCTCCAGGTCAAGACCGTTGCCGAGGCCGCTCAGTGGGGCGACATTGTGATGATCCTCATCAACGACGAGGTCCAGGCCGAGGTTTACAAGAAGGATATCGCTCCCTACATGACCGAGGGCAAGGCCCTGGCTTTCGCCCACGGCTTCAACATCCGCTATCAGCAGATCGTGCCTCCCGCCGGCGTGGATGTGTTCATGGCCGCCCCCAAGGGTCCCGGCCACACCGTCCGCTCCACCTACGTCAACGGCAAGGGCGTGCCCTGCCTGGTGGCCGTGGAGCAGAACGCCACCGGCAACGCCTATAAGATCGCTCTGGCCTACATCGCCGGCATCGGCGGCGCCCGGGCCGGCGTCATGGAGACCACCTTCCACGACGAGACCGAGACCGACCTGTTCGGTGAGCAGACCGTGCTGTGCGGCGGCGTGGTGGATCTGATGCGCTGCGGCTTCGAGGTGCTGGTGGAGGCCGGTTACGAGCCGGAGAACGCCTACTTCGAGTGCATCCACGAGATGAAGCTGATCATCGACCT
>DWXO01000066.1 GCA_019119165.1 Candidatus Flavonifractor intestinigallinarum
AGCTTAACCAAGGCTCAATCTGTTACTCGTACAGGCATAGGAACTGGTGATGCGGCGGGATGGAGTCGGATAGAGTTTAATGGTAAGGTAGCGTATGTATCTAGTGACTATCTCAGTGCTACCAAGCCACAGGTCAGTAAGCCGAGTACACCTACAGGTGGTTCTTCTAGTGGTCAAACCAGCAAGCCTAGCACTGGCGGACAAATGAGAATACCAACTGAGGAAGAGTTGGATGCAATCAATGATGAAGGCAGGAAGGCGGTTGAAGCGGCAGGCCAAGGTTTGTCAGGACTTTTAAATGCAAACAATGGCGGAAATCCAGATGCTTTTAAAGACAACCAGTCCGTGGGCAACGCAGGTATCAATGTTAATTAAGAGATCATACTTAAGAGGATAAGGGGTACAATCAATTATGAATCGACTGAAAAAAGTGATTTGTGGGATTTTGGTAGCCTGTATGATGTGTGGTTTGTTGGCAGGCTGTGGTTCGGATGGAGTTCCTGAGACAGGCTATGTGCATTTCAATACTTCCGGCGGTGGAGTTTGGAATATGTATGGCTGGATAACTCAGGATGAGCTTGACTGGTACAAGGAAAATGCCATTGACAACTACCAGCAGTACTATGCAGACCGGGTTACTGATATCAAGGTGGTAGGCAATGACGGCAAGACTCGTGTAGCTTTGGACAACGAGGCGAATTTTAGCAATGTGCAGTCCATCCTCTACGCCTTTGAGCACGACTATCTGCTGGAAAACATCTCTGCTGGTATGACCACGGAAAATGGTCAGAACTATATGAATATCAGCTTTACAGTCAAGAGCCAGCCGGAATTTGATGCTCGCATTGAGAAGGAGATTGCGGAGCAGTATCCCCATATTGAACCTGTTGAGTCCGCAGAGCAGCAGGCCGCAGATGCCCGAGCCAATAAGCTGGTAACCAGTTTTGCTGAGTTTGACTTTACTTTCCCTGGTGAAGTGGTAGTTAGCGGCAACTCCAACATTGTGAAAAAGACTGGCACCAACACTGCCCACATTACCCTGGATCTTCAGGACAAGAAGGAGACCATTACCATCAAGGGTAGTTTGACTGATAACGGCAATGGTACGGTTACTCCTCCCGCTCAGGGCAGCCTGGATAACTTTAAGAAGGTCAACACCTACAACGGACAGTTTACTGATGTTCCCGCCAATGCCTGGTACAAGAAGGACATGGCTACTGCCTATGAGCTTGGTCTGGTGTCTGGTACTTCTGCCAACTCCTTTAATCCCAATGGGCAGCTGAGCATTACGGAGGCAATGGTGCTTGCGGCTCGTGTTCGTTCCATTTATAACGGTGACAACCATGACTTTACCGCCAAGCCGGGCGAATACTGGTTTGATCCCTATTTTGATTATGTATTTGAGCAGGGTATCATCAATGAGAGTACCTTCCATCTGTTGAATGGTGGCTTTACCAATATGGCTTCTGGAACGCCTGATTATGGCTCTATTACCCGTTCCAGTATGGCTTATCTGTTTGCCAGCGCACTGCCCGATACTTGCTATCCTGCCATTAAGAACGTGACTAACATTCCCTATGACAAGACGGATGGAAAGCCTGGCTATGCAACCTGGTGTTTGCCCATTGAGGAATGTGAATCTGCAATTTACAAGCTGTACAATGCAGGTATCCTTTCTGGCGAGGACAGCAAGGGAACCATGAGTATTTACAAGTATATTACCCGGGCAGAGGTTGTTACCATTCTCTCCCGTGTAGTAGACATTGACTCCCGTAAGTAACACCATTTCCTTGAGACTCCTGACAGTTTGCAGAACTGTTTGTCGGGTAAAAGACGGGAAGTCTCCTGTGAAATGGTTGTGCCCTTTGGAGATAGCCCGGAAAGAAAGGTGGCAAGACAAGGAAGTCAGGCACAACCACAATTTTAAAGAGAGAAAGGGAACATGGATTATGAAAAGAATTATTGCTCTGCTTTCGGCTGTGGTTCTGTGCATGGGACTGGCTGTCCCGGCAATGGCAGCCGGTGGATATGGCCCCTATTCAGTAAAGGATAGCGCCGGAAAGGATTGGTCTTTTACCTCTGCCAAGGTGGAGGAGCGTACCATTACGCTGGACTGGTTTGGCGAGACCATGGAAGAAAAGGCTTCCGTTATCGTAGTGGAGCCTGGCAGCAGCATTACTTACTCCGAAGGCTATGGTACCTATATGGAGTACATCAAGAACGGTGATCGTTATGCTCCTGTGGAGGCCACTGTGGGAGAGATCAGTGAGACAGTAACTACCAATGAGCTGTTCCGGGACAACATTGGCATGATCAGCTTCTCCACGGGCACGAACTTTACCGAGGTTTATGTGGTCTTGGGGGACGGCTCCAGCCAGCCTCAGCCTGACAACGGCTTTTCCGATGTTGCCGCCAATGCCTGGTATGCTGAGCCTGTCAAGTGGGCAGTAGAGAAGGGAATTACCAGCGGTACCAGCGCCAATACATTTTCTCCTGATATGACCTGCACCACTGCTCAGATTTTGACCTTCCTGTGGCGTGCCAATGGGTCTCCCGCCCCCACGATCAACAACCCCTTTACCAATGTGGCAAATGACGCTTACTATGCAAGTGCCGCCATGTGGGCCTATGAGAAGGGGCTGGTTTCCGGTTCTTCTTTTGAAGGCGATACCCCCTGCACTCGCAGCGCCACTGTGACCTATCTGTGGAAGCTGGCGGAAAAGCCTGTTGTAGCGGCTGCTGATTTTACCGATGTAGCCGCTGACGCAGAATATGCTCAGGCAGTGGCTTGGGCGGTGCAGCAGGGAATTACCGCTGGTACCAGCGCTACCACTTTTAGTCCTGATGTGACCTGTACCCGTGGTCAGATCGTCACCTTCCTGTATCGTGATATGGCATAATGAATAGAGTGACCGCCCCACCTAAACGCAGGTGTGGGCGGTCATTTTTATAGGCGCTGTGTTTAGCTGGGTACTGTAGACTCTGAGCAAGTAGCGTGTGGGGCGGTAATTCGTCCGATTAGAAAGCATATATGTGCAACTTTACAAATTAAGAGTATATCCTTGTCAAATACTCCATTTACAGATGGAGTATATTTTTTATTAGGGGGAATTTAGTCATGATAAACAATCTGTACGTGGTTCAGCGGGGTCAGCAGTATGCCATATTCACGCCTCAGGGTATACAGATCGGTCTTCTGTTCTTGGGACAGGACGGCCAGTACGCCAAGGACGTGGCGGCTCTTGGCCCGATTACCAAGGCACTGGCAAAGCGTTGGGGTGTGAATCCAAAGGATTAAAAACACATCCGACCAGGGGGGCAGCGTATTGTGCTGCTCCCCTACTTTTTGTGCTTTTTCAAGCACTTTTTTTGATACGTAAGTTAGGCTAGTTGTAATGATGTATTTGACCTATTTTATAAGTTTGCTGTTTTAGTTGCTGGAAAAGCAAGAACGGGCAGAGGGCTAGTTGAGATCGAGAAAGATACACGCACTATTAAATACGCGGATGGGTTGATGGTTTATCTAGGATGTTCCAATAAAAAATGACACAAGAGATGATACAGACAACGATAAATCTTATTGTTTGAAGGTGTTTGAAAGAAAAATATCTAGGTCAAGACGAAAAAGAGGGAGTAGAGAATTTTTCTTTGTGAGAGTAGGTAAAATGGGTGGATTTTTAAAATGGAAAGATTAAGTGGGAGAAGTTAGAAAAAATAAGAGTCCTACATGGAATAGGCTAGTTGAGAATGTGGGCGGGAAATGTTCCAAATGTTCTAAGTGCCTGAAATGACACAGATTGCAGCGTTGCGTGTGATACTTTTGTCAGCCAAGTTGTTTTAGATGTTTATATGGTCCGTTGCTCTCCTTGTTGATTGTGTGCCCTATATTCGCTATAATAGCCATATCAATCATGGAAGAGGCAGTTAGGAGGCGGAACGGGTGGCAAATGAAACAGTGGGAGCCGTGTCAGAACTGAACGAACAGAAAAAGCAGTTTAACCGCCGTGTCAATTACTTTATTATGCGGTATATGTGGCAGGTAATACATGGGCGGAGCCGTGGTGACGGCGATACCATTTATAATGCGTTCAATACAAGTCGGGAACGATATACCCGTATCATAAATACGGGTGTTGTGAGGTATGGCAGAAATGAATTAGCGGACTTACAACAGATAACAGGTTTGAGGAAAGAGATATTTACCGGAGAAGAACGCTTTATCTGTCCGTATAAAGGAGAAAACGGAGAGGTTCATATTACAGAGCAGGACTGGAAGGACTGGGACAAGGAGCGAAAGGAAGGACAAGAGAAAGTCGTACAAAAAAAGATATGTGAGTGTCTTAAGAAAGTCAGTAGAACAAATATAGAAAACAGAGAATTTTACCGATTGTGCTTTTACCTTAAAAACATGGAGCCGGCACCATCAAAAACCTCACCGGAAACATTGCGTCACATAATGACAGAAATCAATCAACTGTCTTTTTCACTGTTGGATGGCTGCCAGGTTGGCCAGCTTCAAAAATTGCAGAAGCTGTTAAAAGAAAAAAATGCACTTATTTCAAGTATGATAGTTTACAAGAACGCAAGGGATAAAGAACGGCAAAAATAATTTTAGAGCCATGTGCTTCATAGTGAAGTATGTGGCTCTTTTTGTATGTGTGGTGTAACGAGAATAAAAAGGGAGGATGTACATCAAAAAACCATTAGTATTACATATATGATGAAAACAATAACATTGTATACCGTAAAAATGCGTATAATTCTAAGGAAAATATCATTGTGATATGATATGCATGTAAAGAGGACAGGGCACCAAGCCCCAGAGGAAAGGCGCGCACCTTGAGAACAGAATAGTGATGCCCTAATAGGGACATTGGGATTTTAAGGGAGCAGTATATCTCTTTACATTGATCTTTCCTTATACTGCTGAACATTTAAGGGGGTGATATATACAAAATAGGAGTAGTGGAACATATTTACTGAAAATACATGGGAGAATATCCCTTTTCAAATAGGAGGGCTTTATGGATAAGGTAATGTTCAGAAAAGTGGAGGAATTGCCTTTGGTGCTGACACCGGCAGAGATATCTGGTTTACTGGGGATTTCCAGGAACACGGCATATGAGCTGCTTCATAGCAAGGATTTTCCTGCGTTCCGCATTGGAAAACAGTACCGAGTGAGCCGGGAGCGGTTTGTGGCCTGGCTCAATGGAGAAGCGGCTTAACAACAAATGATGGAGGTTTATAGATATGACACGTATGACAGAAGTTGTGGAGCGGTTCATGGCGGCTGGTACAATGGCGGAGGTTTATAAGGTTGCTGACGGCCCTGTGGTGGTTGGGGCATGGAGCCGGGATGTGGGAACAATGGAGCGGCGGCTAAAGCTGGCTCTGGTGTACCCGGATGGGGAAATCAGCCTCGTCCGGGAATACGCCAAGCGGAAGCTGACAGAGGCAAAGGCACTAAATGATTTAGCTGACCTGGACGGCATAGCGCCAAAGATGGTGAATGAAATTTATGAGGCGGTGATGAAGCAACACCGCAACCTTCCCGTACAGGAGGACAGAAATGGACAGTGTTCTATCATGCAGGCATATCGTGCCTTGTGTGAGTATGTGCGGGAGTATGAGGAACCAGGCAAGGTGTTTATCCGTGACGGCTATGGGAATATCCTTGCCAGCTATCTCCCAAATGTACTGAAACGGTTGGAGTTGGGATATAGCCGCCTGGAACTTGAGAAAAACTTGAAATCGTGGAACTTACTTCGGGTCAACAATGGGACAGGGCATCCCTACACCTACAAAATCAACACCGGGAGCGCAAATAACTGGTTTCTATCCTTTCGGCTTCCTGAGAAAAGTGAGGTGGCAGCATGAGTATGGAGGCAAGCGTTCAAATCTTTTCCTATGTTGGCAGCAAGGCGAGGATGGCAGGAGTTCTCTCCCGCCTTATCCCCGGCCACTGTACAACTTACGCTGAGTTGTATTGCGGCAGCGGAGCCTTGGCGTTGAATAGCCGAAAATTTGAAGTCAAAATCCTTAATGACCTTAATCCGAACATGGCGAACTTCTGGCGGATGGCAACAGACCCGGAGAGTCGAGGGGAACTGCTAAAACAGATACAGAAGACCAGCTGTAGCTGGGGAGCATTTGAAGCGGCCAAGCAACGGCAGACGGCATATGGCTCTAAGCGGGAGGACAGGCTTCAATGGGCGGTTGATACATTCATTCTAAACCGTCAGTCTTTCAATGCGGATGGGAGAGCATGGGTCTACAAGGACAGAGAAGCATATGAAAATCTGCTTAAACACTCGTTAAAGCTATCGCTGGCATTTAGGGCGCTGGATAGTCAGGCATTCCGAGTCTATAACGACAATGCCCTTGCGGTGATGGACAAAGAACATTTGCTGGGTGACTCCAATGCGTTTATCTTTCTTGACCCGCCCTATTTGGAGGGATTGCGGTGTGATGGAAAGCTATATCAAGTAGATATGCCTGATGTGCGTGACCACATCAACCTACTAAAGAAGATTCGTGACGCACAAGCCAAGATTGTTCTATCTGGTTACTGGTCAGGCAGGGACGATGGGACAGATCTGTACGACTACTACCTTTTGCCCTACGGATGGCACCGACATCTGCTTGGCACATATACCAAGAGCTGTGAAGTGGGCGAGAAGAAGTCGGAGGGGGCAGAGTGGATCTGGTGTAACTACAATCTAAAGGAGGAAGCACCTGGTGGAATTGCGTTCCTAGACTCTTACTGTGATGAAGAAAAAAGTCCTTGCCTTATGGAGTGGCTGGCGTTACAATCCGACAACCGAGCGGGGATAGTTTAAGTGAAGTACATACAGACAGAGTGGGGTGCTGGTATTCGGCACCCCGCCAAACTTAAAGGAGGAATCGATAATGGCAAAGCGAGCAAACGGTGAGGGTAGCATCAGAAAGCGCAAGGACGGGAAGTGGTTGGTAACTTTCCCCACTGGGCTTTATAAGGAGAATGGCAAGAGGGAATACTTGTACTTCTACTTTAACTCCCAGGCGGAAGCTGTGGAGAAGATGCGGCAGTTACAGAATGAGAAAGCGGTGGGAGTGTGCCGCTCCAAGGCAGCCATTAAAACGGGAGATTGGATTCATACTTGGATTGAGAAGTACAAAGCCCCCCATTTGGCACCGTCTACGCTGACCAGCTACCGAAACAACTTTCGTGTCCATATCAGGCCGTATGTGGGAGAGATTGCACTAAAGGATTTGACCACCTATCATATCCAGAAAATGCTAGATAACGGAAATTTTAGATTCTCTCTCTTTATCAAAGTACGTAATGTCATTCATGGAGCGCTGGAGCAGGCGGTAGAGTTGGGGATGATACCCAAGAACCCCTGTAAGGGCGTGGCGTATCCGAAGGATGATAGAAAAGATGTGTGGGCACTAACCAAGGAGGAGCAGCAGAGGCTGATTGCGGCGCTGGATGGGGAGTATTACCGGACAATGTTGCTGACCTATCTATATACGGGTATGCGTGCTGGGGAGGGTATTCCGCTTCAATGGAAAGATATTGATTTGAATAAGCGTACGATTCGGGTCAATAAGAAGGCCATCTTACACCATGACTACGCAACCCACAGCGGCAAGCAAGAGATACAAAACTTCTGCAAAACCGAATCGAGCAAGCGAACGATAGTCATCACGGCGGGGTTGGTTGCTATTTTAGCGGAGCATAAGGAAGAAATGAAAAAGCGTGCGGCGGCGCTGGGGCTGGAATGGTCAGAGGATAGTCTTGTATTCTGGAACACCAGAAACAAAATTGTCCAGTATGGCAATTTAAAAGAGAGCCTGAACAAGATTTACCGAAAGGCAGGCATTGAGGATGCGACTATGCACACACTTCGCCACACCTACGCCACCCGCTGTTTTGAAGCTGGGGTGGATATTAAAGCGATCTCGGAGCAGCTAGGTCACGCCAACGTCAAGACTACCTACAATATCTATGTCCACCTCTTGGAAGATACCAAGGTGAAGGAGATTGATAAACTGTCTGAGATTGATAAGTTTATTGCGTCGGAAGATACAACAGAGAGCGCCGTTGTCATTCCGTTCCCGGAGAGTGGAAAAGCAGTTTAATGGATGGAGGCCCGGTAGCTGTGGGGAGCGGCTACCGGGCTTTTACCGTATTTCTACCGCTTCTAGGTTGGGAGTAGGTGGGAGGCCTTGGGAGTGGATGGGAGGCCAGGGGAGAGAAAACCTTGATAAATGGGGCTGTTTGGGATTGATTAGCACTAGCTAAACCGCTGGCTCCATATAAGTCAAGGATATGCTGCTCAAGGAGTCCATTGAGGAGAAACGGGCGGCAGACGCGAAGGCTGTAGAGGCGTTCGGCGGTCGCCTGGAGGAACCGGAGAGCGTGTAAACGAAGTTTTACCGCTTCCGCAATGGAATGAAAAAAGCAAGGACGGTATGGATCGGGAAACCGATCCGTACCGTCCTTGTTGGTTTTTGCGGTATGTTATGGCAGAGTGATTTGTGGGGATCATATCCGTGTCTGCCCTAAAAAAATAAACTGGCTGTTTTTTCTCTTAATATTTTCCATGCTTTGGTCGATATATATAATAACAGATCTGATACGGTTGCTTTTCATTGTAATAGTTTGCTACAAAAGAGGTGCGCATCAGATGCAGTCGCAAGAACGTCACGACCTTTCTTCAACTCAACAGGACGCTCGGCCAAACGGTGTGCAGATTCCTCCTTCCCCACAGAATGCTTCGTTGGAGCTGGTGTTCCCGCCTGAGCACAACTTATGTAGGCTTCGGACCCTTTGGGACCCCTCCTCCGCTGCCCAGCCCCTGCACATGAATCTGGCATCCGATCCGGTTTCGGCCGCACACCTGCGTATTCTGCTGAACCAAGCGGCTCAAATGCGCCTTCAGTCCGCATTCCCCAATGGGCCCCATCAGCCCATGGCCGACCTGGAGGAGGGCGCGCTGGTCTATCTGCCTGACGATCAGATGTCCGCTTGGCTGGTTCTGTTTCCGCCCACGGGCAAGGGGGAAAGATTATCTTTTCCAAAGCTATGCCATGTACTTGCCACGCACAATATCGTGTCCGGCATCAACTGGCCCCTGCTGCGCCATATTTCTAACGAGTCGGACCGTTATTTCCGGCCGCTCCCCATAGCCATGGGGACTGCCCCCGTTGGCGGAGAGGATGGCCGCGTGGTTGACCGGTATTCCCGCTGTCCGGCCCAGGCGCCTTTGGTGGATGAGCTGGGACAGAGTGATTATATCAAGTTAAAGCTGGTTCAGGATATTCAGCAGGATGACGTCATCTGTGAGATCCTCCCCCATACCAAGGGAACCCCGGGCAGCACGGTGACAGGGCGGCCGATTCCCGCCCCCGCTGGACAGCCCGCCGTCATTCCCCAGGGCCGCAACACATACCTATCGGAAGACGGGCGCTATCTTCTGGCGGAGCGCACCGGCCATTTGCGGTTCTCCGGGCGGAACTTTCAGGTCAACCCGGTGCTGGAACTCTACGATGAGGACCTGCATGGGAAACAAAACATCAAGTACCTGGGCGATATCCATGTTCACGGCGATCTGTGCTGCGGCACCTCCGTGTACGCCATCGGAAGCGTCCAGATTGACGGGGTTGTGGAGGACTGTACCATCGAGGCGGGGGAACACATTATCGTCTCCAGCGGCGTGCAGGGACAAAACCACGCGGTGCTCCGGGCCCAGAAAAGCGTATTTGCCAAATATCTGGAGCACTGCACGGTATACGCCCGGCAAGATGTGAATGCGGACTGCATCATCAACTGCCAGATTTTCAGCAATGATACCGTTCGGGCACGCACCGGGCGCGGTTCGGTGATCGGCGGCACGGTTCACGCTGCCCGCCAGGTGGACGCCGCTGCCGTCGGTTCCATGGCAGAGTGCCCCACGCATATTATATTGGGTGGGCAGCCATGTGAAGAGGCCGAGCGCACACGGATTACCAACGATCTGGCCGGCGTGGAAAACCAAATCAAAAAGCTGGAACAGCAGCCCAAGACGCCCCAGCGGGAACAGGCCCTGTCCAAGCTGCACCTGACCCACTGTGTGGCTCAAATGAAACTGGAAAAATTCAGCAAGGAATTGGCGGCCCAACAGGCCCATTCGCTGTCAGACTCACCGCACCTGCTTTGCAGCATCGCATATCCCGGCACAACTGTAAGCGTGGGACGGGACTCATTTCGCATCACGCAGATCCGCCGGGAGTGTTCCATTGGCCTTGCAAACGGCGTGGTGGGGCCTGTTGAAGTTAGATGAAGGGAGGGATCTGTGCATTGAATCTGTGTGTTGAACAAAAGCTTCAGGACATTTTAAGCAGTTCCCTTCAGGATACCACCATCCGCTTTGCCGGCATTCGGATTTGGGAAGACGAGGCTGCCCCATCCGATGATATCTGTACCGTCCATACGGTTCTGGAGGGACGCCGTCCCGCCGCCCTGCTGCTGCACGCGGACAGAGCGTTTCTGGTCCGGCTGGCCCAGGCAATCATGCACCAGAGTGTTCTTTCCACGCGGGATGTAGAAGATGTGGCCACGGAGTATTTTAACATTGTCTGTGGACGGGTTGTGGCCGGCCTGTTTGAAGCGGATCATGTCTCAGCCTGCTTTCAAAGTCCCTGTTTCAAGCCTGGGCGCTACCTGCCTAAAACGGACTCCACCTGTCGGTGCATCCTGAACTACGCGGGCGGCGACCACGAAAGGATGCAGCTCACCTATCTGGGCCTGTGCGCCAACGAGCATGGCGCCAATGCTTGATTCCTCTGGCAAAAAGCACTTGGCCACGCCCGGAAAACCCAATCCGCCGCCATATTTCATCGTTACTTAGAACTAAAAGGAAAAGGAGCAACGTTATATGCCGAAGAAAATCATGATTGTGGACGATTCCCGTATCGCACAGCTGCAGCTTCAGGAAATTTTTTCTGACACCGATTATCAAGTGGTTGCCTGTTGTCAGAACGGCGAGGAGGCCCTGGAGACTTATAAGAAGGTTGTCCCCGACCTGGTTACCATGGACATTGTCATGCCGGGCATGGACGGATTGGATACCGCGCGCTTGCTGCTCCAGTCCTATCCCGATGCCCGGGTGCTGATGGTCTCCTCTCTGGCCTATGAAGACACCATCAAGGAGGCAGAGCGCATCGGCGCCAAAGGTTTTGTCTATAAGCCCTTTGACCACGATCAGCTTCTTCAGGCCATAGACAATGCTTTTCAGAAATAACAACCACGCAAAAAACTCCTGACACTATTGGGGGTCCGGAAGAAAAATAGAAGGCCGGGGAAAAATATGCTTCTCAATGAGACTATTAAGGAGAAGCGGGAGGCTGACGCAAGTGCCATAGAGGCTTCCGGCAGGTATCCTGGAGGCTCCAGGAAGCGTATAATAGATGGTTCTATTGCTTCCACTAAGGGATAAAAAGAACAGGCAGTACCTTATGGGACACATGGGGTACCGCCTGTTTTTTGTTTTAACATATTACGGAAATGGGAGTATTCATAATAGCTATGTATGGTTCCAATCCATTTTGCCTTCTATGAATAAATCGCTTTTCATAATTACTCTTGATAGGTTCAATATCTGCATTCTGCTCAAACCATTCACTAACTGCTTTTATCATACCTCGACAAAATATTTGTAAATCAATTTGCAAGATTGTCTCAGAGCCGGACTGCATGAGATTATCATGGCAAATAATTTGTGAATTCCCAGACGAACGCTCCATGAACCATATTCTTCGTGACCCTTGTCTTGGAAGTAGCGCAGAGCCATTGTGAAGCATACGGCAGCGAAATTGGTAACAATCTGTTTCAGTTAAAAGAGATGAACAATACCTTTTGGCGTATTTAACATACCACGCTTTATATTTGGCACCGTCTGTCTCGCCATTTTCAGATTGGAGTCCTGCGCAGATATCAGGGAGGGATAGACTACAAAATAGTGCAGGTAGAAACAAATTATGATCTAAACTAAGTTCAATTTGTTTTAAAAAATCTTTCATAAGGCACCTTTTTTCATTGAATGATATAGAGAGCAGTTTAATCAATAATAAAAACAGTTTAAAAAGTTCTGGATTTTGTTGCCTGTTTTCTGATTTGCTGGGGGATAAAAGACCGGGGCGGCCCATTGGGCCGCCCCGGTTTGCATACCGGCTTATTCGGCGGAGATCATATAGTAATAGACGGGCTGACCGCCGGAGAGCAGGGTGATCTCGGCGTTGGGGCAGCACTCGGTAAAGAGGGCCAGCGCCTTCTGGGCGTCCTTCTCGGACACGTCCTCGCCGTAGAAGATGTTGATAAACTCGGCACTCTGCTGGGCGTCGGCCTCGGCCAGACGGCGCAGCAGCTTATCCAGCTTCCGGTCGGTGCCGAAGAGCTGGTGCTCGGTGAGAGCCAGGTAGTCCCCCCGCTTGATGGCAAAGCCGTCAAAGTCGGAGTCCCGGGCGGCGTAGGTGATCTCGGAGGTGTGGACGTTGCCGATAGCCTCGGTCATGGCGGCCACGTTGTCCTCCTGGGAGGCATCCAGATCCATGACCATCAGGGCGGAGATGCCCTGAGGCACCGTCTTGGTGGGGAGAACCACCACCTGCTTGCCCTCCGCCAGGGGGATACACTGCTGGGCGGCCATAATGATGTTGCCGTTGTTGGGCAGCACAAAGACGATCTCCGCCGGGGTGGCGTCGATCACTTTCATGATGTCGTCGGTGGAGGGGTTCATGGTCTGACCGCCGCTGATCACGCCGTCGGCCCCCAGATCCTTGAACACGGCGGCCAGGCCGTCGCCGGCGGCCACCGCCACCACGCCGTACTTCTTCTCGGCGGGCGCGATCTTCCGGCCGCCCTCGTGGTGGTCGTGGTCGTCTTCCTCCAGGTCGTCGGTGCTCTGGATGTGGCGACCGGCGGCCAGATCCTCGGCCTGGGTACGCATATTCTCGATCTTGGCCAGCTCCAGGGTGCCGTACTTCTGAGCCTCGGTGAGGGCGGCGCCGGGGATGTCGGTGTGGACGTGGACCTTGAAGCAGTCGTCATCCTCGCCGATCACCAGGCTGTCGCCGATGCTGTTCAGGTAGGCCTCGAAGGAGGTCAGCTCCTTGTTGGTGGTCTTGCGGACAATGAACACCGTGTCGAAGGTGAAGGTGATCTCCTCGGCGGCAATGGCGGCGTAGTCGGTCTTGCTCTCCGTCTTGCTCTCCTCGGCCCCCTCGGGCAGGGGCACCCCCCGCAGGGAGTCCAGCATACCCTGGAGGATCACCAGGAAGCCCTTGCCGCCGGCGTCCACCACACCCGCCTTCTTGAGGACGGGATTCATCTCGGTGGTGTGCTCCAGGGCCACCTGGCCCTCGGCAATGGCGGCCTCCAGCACGGCCTCGGGGTCGTTGGGGGTCTTGCGGGCGGCGTCGGCGGCCCGGGCGGCGGCCAGACGGGACACGGTAAGGATGGTACCCTCGGCGGGCTTCATGACGGCCTTGTAGGCGGCGGCCACGCCGAAGTCCAGGGCGATGGCCAGATCCCGGCCGTCGATCTCGTCCTTGTCCTTCACGGCCTTGGAGAAGCCCCGGAAGAGCAGGGACAGAATCACGCCCGAGTTGCCACGGGCTCCCCGCAGCAGGGCGGAGGCGTTGGTGGCGGCGGCCTCCCCCACGGTGCGGGGCTGTTTTTTCTTCAGCTCGGCGGCGGCGGTGGAGATGGTCAGCCCCATGTTGGTACCGGTGTCGCCGTCAGGCACGGGGAATACGTTCAGCTCGTTGATCTGCTGTTTTTGAAGATTGATGGAGGCTGCCGCGTGGATGATAGCCTGGGCAAAGGACGCTCCGTCAATGCGCTCTCTCATGTCTGTGTTCCTTCCTTTCAATGGGCGGACCGGCCTCAGCCGATGACCATGGAATCGATGCACACGTCCACGTTGCGCACCTCGGCGCCGGTGGTACGCTGCACGATATAGCGGACCTCGCTCATAATGGAGCGGCTCACCGCCATCAGATTCACGCCGTTGTCCACGATGATATGCAGCTCAATGGAGACGGTGGAATCCTCGTTGTAAGTGACTTTGACGCCTTTACCCATGGACTCCCGGCGCAGCAGATGGACCAGGCCGTCCGCCTTGGAGCGGACCGCCATACCCTTCACGCCGTAGCAGTTGGTGGCGGCGGCGCCGGTGATGTTGGTAAATACTTCGCTGCTGATGGTGATCTCGCCCTGTTCGGTCTGCAGCTTCATGATCTGATCCCTTCCTTTCCTGGGGTGTCTGCATGGCATCCCCGTCAAAGCGGGGGAAAAGGTTACATTGTTTGTCTTTTTATTGTATTCTATTTCACCACAAAATACAAGGGAAAAAAGTTTCTTCAAAGTGGGAATGTACACTTGTAATTTCCCACAAAAACGTGTACACTGTTCCTATCGGCACATTGCGTTCAACACGAAGGAGGCTGTTTGCATCATGAAGAAGTTTTTCTGCGGTATTGTGAAGTTTTTGGCCGTGCTGGCGGTGCTGGGCGCGGTGGTTTATGCCGTGGTGGCCTACTGGGACAAGATCATGGAACTGGTCTGCAAGGTGAAGGGCCTGATCTCCGGCAAGTGCGACGACTGCATGGAGGACGTGGAGTTCGCCGACTGGGAAGAGTAAGAACTTGAAAAAGGGCCGCTGCCATGGGCAGCGGCCCTTTTTTATGCTTGAGGCGGGCGGCACAGCCGTCCGAAGTACCAGCCGGTGACGCCGTTTTTCTTCACCAGGGCCCGGTCGGCCAGCCGCCGGACGATGGACAGGATGTCCCCCGGCTCCACCGCCGGGCGGTAGTCGGTGGACTCCTTGCACAGGGTCTGGTCTCCCGAGCGGTAGAGGTAGTCGGTGAGTACATCCACCTCCCGGCCGCTCTCCAGATGGCGGCAGCGGCACAGGGCCCCGCCCCGCAGCAGCACCTCCACCTGGTTGTGGCCCCAGCGGACGTTTGCCGACTCCGCCGTCTCCTCCTGCCGGTCCAGGGCCATGGCGGTGGGCAGGCCGTCGTAGGCAAAGAAGGTGAAGTCCTCCCCGGGGGTCCGGGGGAGGACCAGGGCGTTGAGCTGGGCGTCCAGATGGAGGGCGCACCCTCCGTCAATGGAGACAATGTGCTGGGCCTGGGAGATCAGGGGATTGGAGGTGGGAATGTGGGGGTGGTAAAGGGTCACCGGGGTGTGCCCCACAATGCACCATCGCCGGAACACCCGGCCCTGGTCCAGGAAGTTGTCGTTTTTCATGCACCGCCAGGCCTCCATGTCCTCCAGCCGGTCCTCGTCCTCCACCCCGCCGTGGACAAAGAGATAGTCGGGGGTGAGCAGGATCTCGGGCATGGACTTCAGAAAGGCCAGCTCCGGGCCGAAGTGGTCCAGAATCACCTGCCGCAGGGCGGGCAGGTCCTCGGGGGAGCGGGTCTCAAAGCCCGCCTCCTGGCCCATCTGGAGCAGGGTGCAGCGGTTGCGCCACACGTTGAGGTAGTGGTGGAAAAACTCCGGACGTACCTGGGGGGAGTCCACAAATTCCGTCACCAGATCGTCGCAGTTGCCCTTGACGCAGTACACCGTCCGGCGGGTGGACAGGTCCATGACGTAGCGCAGCACCGCCAGGCTGTCCTGGCCCTTTTCCACCAGGTCCCCCAGCAGCACCAGAATGTCGTCGGGGCCGTAGCCCGCCCGGTCCAGCAGCCCCTGGAACAGGGGCAGGCTGCCGTGAATGTCGCTGACCACCAGGACCCGCCGTCCGGCGGGCAATTCCAGCCGCTGTATCCGTGCTTTGCGCGCCATACCGGCCACCTCGCTTTATACGGAAACTGATTTCTGAGCCTGATACAACCGGGCGTATTCGCCGCCTCTGGCCATCAGCTCCTCGTGGGTGCCCTCCTCGGCGATGCCGCAGCCGTCGATAACCACAATGCGCCCGGCGGAGCGGATGGTGGACAACCGGTGGGCGATGATGAGGGTGGTGCGGCCCTGGGCCAGGGCGTCAAAGGCGGACTGGATGCGGGCCTCGGTGACGGTGTCCAGAGCGGAGGTGGCCTCATCCAGAATGAGGATGGGCGGGTTTTTCAGGAAAATGCGGGCGATGGACACCCGCTGCTTCTGGCCGCCGGAAAGCATGACGCCCCGCTCACCCACCTGGGTCTGGAAGCCGTCGGGCATCTCCAGAATGTCGTCGTAGATCTCGGCCTTCTTGGCGGCCTCGATGATCTCCGCCTCGGTGGCGTCGGGCCGGCCGTAGCGGATGTTGTCGTAGATGGTGCCGGCAAAAAGGAACACGTCCTGCTGGACAATGCCGATGTGCTCCCGCAGGTCATGCTGCTTCAGCTCCCGCACGTCCTGGCCGTCCACCAGCACCCGGCCGCCGGTGACGTCGTAGAACCGGGGGATGAGCTGGCACAGGGTGGACTTGCCGCCGCCGGAGGGGCCCACCACCGCCACCGTCTCGCCGGGGTGGACGTGGAGGGTGATGTGCTCCAGCACCGGCTCGGGGGAGGACTCGTACCGGAAGGTCACGTCGTCCACCAGAATGTCCCCCTTCACGTTGGTAAGGGCGCGGGCGTCGGGGGCGTCCTGGATGTCGGGCTCCACCCGCATCAGCTCGGTAAACCGCTTGAAGCCCGCCATGCCCTGCATGAACTGCTCCACAAAGGCGGACAGCTTGCGGATGGGGGTGATGAAGGTGGTGACGTACAGGGCGAAGGTGGTCAGGTCAATGAAGTCCATCTCACCCTTCATGATGAGGTAGCCGCCGAAGGCGATGACCACCACGGAAAGGATGCCCATAAAGAACTCCATGCCCGACTGGTAAAAGGCCATGGTCTTGTAATAGCCACGCTTGGCCCCCCGGAACTGGTCGTTGGCGGCGTTGAACTTGGCGCTCTCGGCGTCCTCGTTGGCGAAGGCCTTGGCGGTGCGCATACCGGAGATGGAGGACTCCACCTCCCCGTTGATGCCGGCCAGCTTGGCCTTGACCTCGATGGAGGCCTTCATCATCTTCTTCCGTGTGAGGGCGGTAAAGAGAATGAAGATGGGGATGACGGCGAATACCATCAGGGCCAGCTGCCACTGGATGGTAAGCATGATGCAGAAGGCCCCCAGAATGGTCACCGAGGAGATGAACAGGTCCTCCGGGCCGTGGTGGGCCAGCTCGGTAATCTCAAAGAGGTCGCCGGTGACCCGGCTCATCAGCTGGCCGGTGCGGTTCTTGTCGTAGAAGGAGAAGGACAGGTCCTGCATATGGGAGAACAGGTCCCGGCGAATGTCGGCCTCCATCCGCACCCCCAGCAGGTGGCCCCAGTAGGTGACGATGAAGTAGAATACCCCCTTGAGCACATAGGCCAGGGCCAGGGCGGCCATGACGGCGAAGAAGGTGGCAAAGAGCTGGTTGGGCAGCAGGGTCTGCATGGACCAGCGGGACACCATGGGGAAGAGCAGGTCCACAATGCAGATCAGCAGGGCGCACACCATATCCAGCAGGAACAGCTTCCAGTGGGGCTTGTAATAGGAGGCAAAAATTCGCAGATAGCCCCGGTTTTTGAAGTCTTTTTGGTTGGTCATGACGGTCTCCTCTCAAAAATCCGTTACCTTACAGTATAGCCCCCCACCAGCGGCTTTGTCAACTGAGAGCAAGCCCCCTGCCAAACCGGTCCACATGGGCTTGCCGGAGGGCCGGATAACAGGAAAAGGCGGTATGCGCCCCGTGGAGGGGTTGCATACCGTCTTTTCCTGCGGGGAGGTCCAAAGTCAGCAAGGCCCGCTGAGGCTTGGAAATTTGTTACTGCATCATCAAGAATAGCTCTATTTCATCTTCGTCTGCTGCTCCGGTCTCTGTAAAGCCTTTGCTTTGATACAAATTCAGTGCCCGGATATTCTCTCTATTACAGGTTAAGGTGACCCGATTGGAAGAGCCAAAAGGTTTGGATTTGATGTAATCCAGCACCCGATCCAAGGCAGCGCTGCCATAGCCCCGTTTCTGATAGGATTCATCGATCATCATATGCCAGATGTCATATTCAGGGATATCATAATCGTAAATCACCATAACATAGCCAACCATCGTTTCATCCTCATATATTCCAAACGGCTGGCATTGCTCTCTGTAAACATAAGCCTGTGCGAGACTGCGAATCGGATGTGAAACAAAGCGTTCTTGTCCAGACGCAAGTTTGAGATGAAATGCGTCAATAAAGTTTTCTTCTGTAATTTTTCTGAGATGAATCATAAATTCCTCCATAAATTGTTCTGACTTCATTGATAAGCCGAGTTTGTATGAATATCTATAGAGGACAGAAGATTGCAACAAAAAGCCGTGGTTAAGAAACCACGGCAAAAGATTCTATAAAAACTAGTATAATGCAACCGAGGTCCTCAAAAGATATTCAGATTTTGTGAGCGTTCTGTTATTTCTCATCATTGAGCACCTCGCTTTCCATTAGATTTTATATAATCATACTACCCATCATCCATCATGTCAATAATCTTGCGTTTCTATCTGAATTTACAAGAGAGGGTTGGACCGGGCACCAACCCGTTGGTCACCATCGTTACATATTTTATAGAGCCAGCCCACGCTGTTGAAGCCGGCGATCAGGAGCAGACTCAGCAGCATCAGCCCAATCCCCTGCAAGCCGGGCACTCTACCGCTGTTCGGTTGCCAAATTCCCCGCCGTGGGGTATGCTGGACGGGCGAGGTGATGGACGTGTACGACATGGACAAGGCGGCCTTCGGGGCCTTTGTGGCCGGGCTGCGGAAGGAGAAGGGGTGGACCCAGCGGGAGCTGGCGGAACAGCTGCACATTACCGACAAGGCGGTGAGCAAATGGGAGACGGGGGCCAGCATCCCCGACACCGCCCTGCTCATCCCCCTGTCGGAGCTGCTGGGGGTGACGGTGACCGAGCTGCTGCTCTGCAAGCGGCAGGAGAAACCCCTGGAGCCGGAGGCGGTGGAGGATGTGGTGAAAACCGCCATCCGCTGCGCCGGGGGCAGGCCCAAGCGGGCCTGGCAGGAGAGGAGCCTGTGGCCCCTGTGGTATGTGCTCTCCCTGCTGGCGGGAGGCCTGGGTTTGTGGGCCAACTGGGCGTGGACCGGTGTGCCCGAGGCCCTGTGGACCCCGGTGCTGTTGGGGGCCATCTTTGGGGCCTGGTTCTGCTTTTTTACCCGGCTCACTCTGCCGGAGGTCTATGACCGGTACCCCCTGGGCATGGTGCGGGACGGGCCGCTGCGGATGAATGTGCCCGGCCTGAACTTCAACAACCGCAACTGGCCCCACATCGTCACGGTGGGCCGGGTGTGGTCCTGCGCCGTTATGGCGGGTATGCCCCTGCTGTCCCTGGTGCTGGGGCTGCTCTGCCCCACCCTGTGGGAAATGACGCAGATCGGGGTCATCCTGGCCCTCACCCTGGGCGGGCTGTTTCTCCCCCTCTACCTGGTGGGCAAAAAGTACGAATGATCCCGGCAGCCGGCGCGTCTGCGCGCCGGCTGCTTCTTTTTGCGCCGGAGAGGGCCTGCTGCCTTGCCTCTATCCCCATTTAATGATACAATAAAACGAATTTTTGTACAAAAACGAGGGAACGGCAATGGTGGACTATCTGCTGATGGTGTCCTCCCAGGTGGGGACCATGTTTCTGATGATGGCGGCGGGCTTTGCCCTGGCCAAGCGGGGGCTGATTACCCAGGCTGCCCTGCCTCAGCTGACCAACCTGCTGCTGACGGCGGTGCTCCCCTGTATGCTGGTGGACTCCATGCAGATTGAGCGCACCCCCGCCCTGCTGGGAGCCATGGGCTACGGCGCCCTGCTGGTGGCGGGGCTGTATGTGCTCTACTGCCTGCTGTCCATTCCCCTCTTCCGGCGGCAGAATCCCGCCACCGGCAAGGCATTGCGCTTCGGTACCCTCTACGGCAACGTGGGCTTCATGGGTCTGCCCCTGATCCAGCTGGTGCTGGGGGAACAGGCCATGGTGTACGGCGTTATCAACCTGATGGTGTTCAACGCCTTCAACTGGAGCCAGGGGGTGGTGCTCATGGGGGGCCGCAAGCAGGTCTCCCTGAAGCAGGCCGTGCTCAACCCCGGCATCATCGGCACCATCATCGCCCTGGCGCTCTTCCTGTGCGGCGTCACCCTGCCCTCCATGGTGGGCAACGCGGTGAGCTTCCTGGGCAGCATGAACACCCCCCTGGCCATGGTCATCATCGGGGCCCAGATGGCCGCCGCCGACTGGCGAGCGGTGTTCCGCAGCCCCGCCATCCTGCTTGCCTGCGTCCTCAAGCTGGCGGCCATGCCCCTGCTCACCGCCCTGGTCCTCTACCCCCTCCACCCGGAGCCGGAGCTGTACTGCACCCTGGTGCTGCTGGCCGGGGTGCCCACCGCCAGCATTACCGCCATGTTTGCCCAGCGGTATGGTCAGGACGTGGCCACCAGCGCCCAGCTGGTCACCGTCAGCACCCTCTTGTCCATCCTCACCCTGCCCTGCTGCGGGGTGCTGGCCGCCCTCCTCAGCGGAGCGGCCTGAGGCCGGAATGGTCACAAATGTTTACAGAATGTGTTTTTCCATTTACGGCACAGGGGTGTGGATGTTAAAATGTTTAAATCATCCCATGCCCCGGGCGGCGTTCCGCCCACAAGACTATGGAGGTTACCATGAATAAACAGACCATTCTGACCGGGGCTGCCGCCCTGGCTCTGGCCCTTTTTCTGACCGCCTGCGGCGGACCGGCGCCGGAGGTTACCCCCTCCCTCACCGCCGAGCCCACCCCCACGGTCACCCCCACGCCCATTCCCACCCCCACCCCGGAGCCCACCCCCCAGTCTGAGCCGCCCCAGTGGGGGGAGCAGGTCTTTACCCAGACCTACACCGCCGGAGACGGCACCCAGATCATGACGGTGCGCTACACCCTGCCCATGGTGCAGAATACCGACGCCTGCCCCGCCGGGGAGGTCATCAACGACTGGTACAAGGCCGACGGCGCCAGCCGTATGGAGAGCGCCGAGGCCAACTATGAGCAGGTGGTGGCCGACTACGACGTGTCCAAGGCCGCCGGATTCTCCTTTACGCCGGTGACCGAGGAGATGAGCTATGAGGTGGTGCTCTCCACCGATCAGGTCATCAGCATCCGCCGCACCTGGTACATCAACAGCGGGGCGGCCTATCCCACCGTATTCCAGCTGGGGGAGAACTTCGATCCCCAGACCGGCATCAAGCTGACCTTTACCGACTTCTTTACCGATGCCCAGACGGTGCAGGACCGGGTGGTGAAGGCCTTCCAGGCCAGCCCGGAGCTGTCCGCCGGCGGCTTCACCCAGGAGGCCCTGGCGGCGGCCTACAAGCCCGAGCAGTTCTGCCTGACCTCCGAGGGCTATGTGTTCTGGATCCAGGGCAATACCCTGACCGGCGTCCACTCCCCGGTGGAGGTCACCATTCCCTATGACACCCTGAAGGACGTGAGTATGTATGCAGCCCAATAAGCCGTTGGAAGGCCATACCTATCCCCTGC
Source organism: Candidatus Flavonifractor intestinigallinarum (assembly GCA_019119165.1). Classification (GTDB taxonomy): domain Bacteria; phylum Bacillota; class Clostridia; order Oscillospirales; family Oscillospiraceae; genus Flavonifractor; species Flavonifractor intestinigallinarum. The sequence continues at coordinate 21,528 of DWXO01000066.1, forward strand.
GCATCGAGGGCTACAGCAGCGACGGCGCCGGTGTGGCCCGGCTGGACGGCATGGTGGTGTTCGTCCAGGGGGGCGTCCGGGGGGAGCTGTGTCAGGTGCGGCTCACCCATGTGGGCCGCTCCGCCCTGTGGGGGGTGGCGGTGGAGGTCACGGAACCCTCCCCCGCCCGGATCACCCCCGACTGCCCCTACTATGACCGCTGCGGCGGCTGCGCCTTCCGGCACATCACCTATGCCGAGGAACTGGAGGCCAAGCGCACCCGGGTGGAGGACTGCCTCCGCCGCCTGGGGGGCGCGGAGGTCCATGTGACGGAAATCCTGGGGGCCGCCCGGCCCGACCGCTACCGCAACAAGGCCCAGTTCCCTGTCTCACCCGGTCCCCGCATCGGCTTCTATCAGGCCCGCACCCACAAGGTGGTGGATGTGAAGGATTGCCTGCTCCAGAGCCAGGCGGCGTCCTGCCTCCGGGGGGCGGTGAAGGAGTGGATGATGGAGTATTCCATCCCGGCCTACAACGAGAAGACCAGGACGGGCCTGGTACGCCATGTGTATGTCCGCACCAACCGCCGGGGGGAGAGCTTGTGCTGCCTGCTGGTCAACGGCGTGGGGGTGCCCCGGGAGAGCGAGCTGGTGCGCGCCCTCCGCGCCGCCGAGCCAGGCCTGACCGGCATTGTGCTGGGGGTCAACAAGAGCCATTCCAACGTCATTTTGGGGGACAGCTACCGCACCCTGTGGGGGCAGGACTTCCTGTCCGATACCCTGTGCGGCGCCGATTTCCGCCTGTCCGTCCCCTCCTTCTATCAGGTCAACCCCGACCAGACCGAGGTGCTCTACGGCAAGGCCCTGGAGCTGGCAGAGCTGACCGGCAGCGAGACGGTGCTGGATCTGTACTGCGGCATCGGCACCATTTCCCTGGTGATGGCCCGCAGGGCGGCCATGGTGTGGGGGGCCGAGGTGGTGCCCCAGGCGGTGGACGACGCCATTCAGAACGCCCGCCGCAGCGGCATTGACAACGCCCGGTTTTTGTGCGCCGACGCCGGGGAGGCCGCCCGGCAGCTGGAGCGGGAGGGAGTACGCCCCGACGTGATCTGCGTGGACCCGCCCCGGAAGGGACTGGCGGAGGACGTGGTGGCCACCATCGCCTCCATGGCTCCCAAACGGGTGGTCTATGTGTCCTGCGACCCGGCCACCCTGGGCCGGGACGTGAAGCGGTTCGCGGCCCTGGGTTACACCCTGGATACCGCCACCGCCGTGGACCTCTTCCCCCGCACCGTCCATGTGGAGACCGCCGCCCGGCTGGTGCACAACGGGGACTGAACCCCCTATTTCAAGCAAAAAGAAGGATTGTTATGGAAGAGAAAGCCTGCGCCCGCAGCTGTATCGACTGCGGCTCCGCCGCCTGCAACGACCTGAATCACTCCGACGCCTTTCCCCCCTTCTGTCTGTCCAAAAATCTGGATCAGACGGTGCTGGACGAGGCGGTGGCCTGCTATCAGGAGGCGGACAACCACGCCGCCATGGTGGCGGCCGCCGAAGTGGAGTGCGAGCACTACTGCCAGTACACCCGGGTCCAGGAGATCGTGGAATTTGCCAAAAAGCTGGGCTTTCATAAAATCGGCATCGCCACCTGCGTGGGCCTGCTCCATGAGTCCCGCGTCCTGGCCCGCATCCTCCGCTCCCACGGCTTTGAGGTGTTCGGCATGGGGTGCAAGGCGGGCATGGTGAAGAAGGTGGATCTGGGTATCCCCGCCGCCTGCAACGCGGTGGGGGCCAACGCCTGCAACCCCATCTTCCAGGCCAAGATGCTCAACGCCGCCGGCACCCAGCTCAACATTGTGGTGGGCCTGTGCGTGGGCCATGACAGCCTGTTTTACAAATACTCCGACGCTCTGGTCACCACCCTGGTGGCCAAGGACCGGGTGCTGGGTCACAACCCCGCGGCCGCCCTGTACAACGCCGAGTCCTACTACAAGGCCAAGGTGTTTGGGCCGGAACAAGTATAACTGCAAAAGGCAAGGGGCGGCAGATGCCGCCCCTTGCCTTTTGCGGGGAAACCGTGTACAATCCTCTTGCGGCTCTGGCCGCGTCAGTTTACTTTTTCTGGAGGGATCTGTCATGCGTCTGGCCCGTCCCGTGGGCGATATCACCCAGGGCGTGATCTGGAAACAACTATTAGCCCTATTCTTTCCCCTGTGGTTCGGCACCTTCTTCCAGCAGCTGTACAATACGGTGGACACGGTGGTGGTGGGCCGGTTTGTAGGCAAGGTGGCCCTGGCTGCCGTGGGCTCCACCGGCGTCATCGTCAACCTGACCGTGGGCATTTTCACCGGCCTGGCCGCCGGCGCGGTGGTGGTCATCGCCCAGCGATACGGCGCCCGCCAGGGGGAGGAGGTCCACAGGAGCGTCCACACCGCCATGCTTCTGTCGGTCATTATTGGGGCGGTCTTTACCGTGGTGGGCTTTGTGCTGACGCCCTGGGCCCTCCGGGCCATGGAAACCACCGCCGACGCCCTGCCTGGGGCCATCCTCTATCAGCGGATCTACTTCCTGGGCATGATCCCCAACGTGATCTACAACATGGGCACCGGCGTGCTCCGGGCGGTGGGTGATTCCAAACGCCCCCTGTACTTCCTCATTGCCGCCTCATTGTGCAACATCGTGCTGGATCTGCTGCTGGTGGTGGTCGTTCCTCTGGGGGTGCTGGGTGTGGCCATTGCCACCGTGGCTTCCCAGGTGCTGTCGGCGGTGCTGGTGGTGATCTCCCTCATGCGCTCCCAGGGCGCCCCCTTCCAGCTCTTCCCCAGCCAGCTCAAGCTCCACCGGCAGCCCATGTCGGCCATCATGAAGGTAGGCGTGCCCACCGCGCTCCAGTCGGTGATGTACTCCGCCTCCAACATCGTCATTCAGGCCTGTATCAATTCCTTTGACACCGACGCGGTGGCCGCATGGACGGCCTACGGCAAGATGGACATCCTGTTCTGGATGACCATCACCGCCCTGTCCCAGGCCCTCACCACCTTCGCCGGGCAGAACTACGGGGCGGGCAAATACGACCGGCTGAAAAAGAGCGTGAAGATCTCGGTGGGCATGAGTGCCATCATCACCATCGCCATGAGCGCCTTCCTGGTGCTGCTGGCCCGGCCCATCCTGTCCATCTTTACCCCCGACCCCGACGTGCTGGAGATCGGCGTGGAGATGGTAGTCTTCCTGGCTCCCTGCTATGTCACCTATATTCTGGTGGAGCTGCTGCCCGGCGCCATCCGGGGAGCGGGCAAGTCCTTGGTGCCCATGCTCATCTCGGTGTTCGGCGTGTGCGGCCTGCGGCTGCTGTGGCTCTTCCTGGTGGTGCCCCGGTTCCATACCATCGTCATGGTGGAGGCCAGCTACCCCATCACCTGGCTCACCACCTCGGTGGCCCTGCTGATCTATTATAAATTCGGCAAGTGGCTGAAGGAGCCGGAGGCGGCTTTGTACCGCTGAAAAAGCAAAAAAAGACCCCAAATTTTCCGAATGAATCCTTTACAATGGGGCCAGACTATGATAAACTATCTAAGTCTGTGAACAGACGGTATTTACCCCGGACTTCGTCTCCCGGCTTACACCGGCCGGTCACGCAGCCCGCGGGCACATTGATTGAAAGGTGGAACCTAACCATGATCCGTAAGGACGAAAAGACTGCTGTTATCGAAGCCAACCGCACCCATCCCACTGACACCGGCTCTCCCGAGGTGCAGATCGCCATTCTGACCGCCCGCATCCAGGAGCTGACCGAGCACCTGAAGATCCACAAGCACGACAACCACAGCCGCCGCGGCCTGCTGAAGATGGTCGGTAAGCGCCGCAAGATGCTGGACTACCTGATGGCCAAGGACATCGAGCGCTATCGTGCCATCATTGCCAAGCTGGGCATCCGTAAGTAATTATGTATTGAATAGGGGTGGCGCGGACCTCCGTGCCACCCCTTCTTCCCACTCCTCAGAGCATACTTTTAGCAGTTGAATCTGGGCCTGACGGCCTGCGGACCTGGATTCAAGTGCTAAAAGAGTTAGGCTCTGGCGGGTGGGGAAACACCAATGAAAAGGAGGATTTTCCCCATGTCAACCGTGATCAAGCACAAGGAATTCACCAACCGTCATGTGTACAAGACTGAGGTGGCGGGCCGTCCCCTGACCATCGACGTGGGCAAGGTGGCCGAGCTGGCTACCGCGTCCGCCATGGTCACCTATGGCGAGACCACCGTGCTGGTGGCCGTTACCGTGTCCCCCCGTCCCCGGGACGGTGTGGACTTCTTCCCCCTGAGCGTGGACTTTGAGGAGAAGCTGTACGCCGTGGGCCGCATCCCCGGCTCCTTTATGCGCCGTGAGGGCCAGCCCTCCCTGCCCGCCGTGCTGGCTTCCCGTGTCATCGACCGGTCCATCCGGCCCCTGTTCCCCTACGACTTCCGCAACGACGTGGTGGTCACCGCCACCGTCATGAGCGTGGATCGGGACTGCTCTCCCGAGGTCACCGCCATGATCGGCGTGTCCGCCTGCCTGGCCTTCTCCCCCATTCCCTGGGCCGGCCCCATCGGCTGCCTGGAGGTGGGCTATGTGGACGGTCAGATCGTCATGAACCCCACCAACGAGCAGAAGCACGCTTCCCAGCTGGACCTGACCGTGGCCGCCACCGACAAGAAGGTCATCATGATCGAGGCCGGCGCCAAGGAGCTGCCCGACGACATCATGTATGATGCCATCGTCAAGGCCCACGAGGAGATTAAGGCTCAGGTGGCCTTTATCAACCAGATCGTGGCTGAGATCGGCAAGGAGAAAATGACCTACGATCACGCCGACTTCGATCAGGAGCTGTTCGACAAGATCGTGGAGGCCACCATGGACGAGGCCAAGGCCGCCATGGACACCGACGACAAGAACATCCGTGAGGAGCGGTGGAACGCCCTCATCGAGCACTGGCATGAGCTCTTCCTGGAGGACTATCCCGAGATGGACAAGTACCTGGAGGAGATCACCTACAAGTTCCAGAAGAAGATCGTCAAGGCCTGGCTGCTGGAGGGCCACCGCGTGGACGGCCGCGCCAAGAACGAGATCCGTCCCCTGGCCGCCGAGGTTGGCGTGCTGCCCCGTGTCCACGGCTCCGGCCTGTTCACCCGCGGTCAGACCCAGGTCCTGTCCATCTGCACCCTGAACACCCTCTCCGCCGCCCAGAAGCTGGATACCATCTGGGAGGAGACCGAGAAGCG
>DWXO01000067.1 GCA_019119165.1 Candidatus Flavonifractor intestinigallinarum
CGACATCACCGGCCCCTCCATCCCCGCCGCCTTCGGCATCCACACCCGGGCCGAGGGCAGCGAGCTGGGCATCTACCCCGCCGAGACCAAGACCGGCATCGGCATCATGAGCCTCAACCTGCTCACCGAGCATGAGACCGACCCCGTCATCTGGCGGGGGCCCGTCATTGCCGGCACCGTCAAGCAGTTCTGGACCGACGTGATCTGGGGCGACGTGGACTATATGTTCGTGGATATGCCGCCCGGAACCGGCGACGTGCCCCTGACCGTGTTCCAGTCCATGCCCATCGACGGCATCGTGGTGGTCACCTCCCCCCAGGACCTGGTGAGCATGATCGTCACCAAGGCCGTCAAGATGGCCGAGATGATGCACATTCCCGTGCTGGGCCTGGTGGAGAACTACTCCTACTTCCAGTGCCCCGACTGCGGCAAGCGCCACGCCATCTTCGGCGAGAGCCACATCGATCAGGTGGCCGCCGGCCTGGGCCTGAAGGTGCTGGCCCGTCTGCCCATCGATCCCGCTGTGGCCGCCGCCTGCGACGCCGGCAAGATCGAGGACCTGGAGCAGAACTATCTGGCCGACGTGGCCAAGGCCCTGGCGGAATAACCAGGATCAGCCTTTACAAAACGTTCATATCCGGTTCAAAACGGGTTCACAGTGAGAGGTTAGGATAAGACCCGTGGTTGAGACATACCACTCCTCTCTTTCCTCTCTTTTTCAGATCTTGGAAACACAGGCCCGCAACAGGCGGCGGGCCTGTGTTTCTGCGTTTCAGCCCCAAAAGGAGGGACAAGCCCATGCCCACCCGTGTGAAAAAACGCCGCCGTTCCCCTTTGCTGCCCGCCCTTGTTGTCCTTGTGCTGGCCGGGGCGGCGGTTCTGATCTGGCGGCTGGCCTTCTCCGCCCCCCAGCCCTCCGGCGATCTGCCCGACTGGATCACCGAGGAGCTGCTCCCCCTCAACCCCTACTCCCGGCCCGGGGACCCGCTGGAGCAGGTCAACGGCGTGGTGGTCCACTATGTGGGCAACCCGGGCACCACGGCGGAGCAGAACCACAGCTACTTTGAAAACCTGGCCGCCACCGGAGAGACCTACGCCTCCAGCCACTTCCTCATCGGCCTGGACGGGGAGATCATCTGCAACGTGCCCCTGGATGAGATCGCCTACTGCACCGGCCCCCGGAACGTGGACACCATCTCCATCGAGTGCTGCCACCCCGACGACACCGGGGCTTTCACCCAGGCCACCTATGACTCCCTCATCAAGCTGGTCCGCTGGCTCATGGACGAGTACCGCCTGGACACCGACCAGATCATCCGGCACTACGACGTAACCGGGAAGGAATGTCCCCTGTATTACGTCCGTAACCCGGAGGCGTGGGAACAATTTCTGGCTGACCTGAAAGAATAGTCCGTTTTATTGGACAGCTGCTCTGGTATCCTATACCCAACGATACAGGAAAGGAGCGCTGAACCATGGAATTTGAACTTCGCTATGTAAACGGACACGTTGAGGTATACGACGCCGCCGGGCTCTTCCGGTTTTCCGCCGACTCCCAGGGGGAGGCGCTGGCGGAACTGGAGGATATGGCCGCATAAGCAACAGGGCCGGACTGCGGATTGCCGTGGTCCGGCCTTTCTTGACACTTTAGGCGGGAATAGGGTAATATAATAATATATACGCATCTTTTGCGCCGGTCCTGAGGACCGGCAGTTTTACGATATGAGGAGAGGCCCATGGCAAGAAGTTCTTCCCCAAAAAGTTACGGCAACGACTCCATTTCCTCCCTGAAAGGGGCGGACCGGGTCCGCAAGCGCCCGGCGGTCATTTTCGGCTCCGACGGGCTGGAGGGCTGCGAGCACGCGGTGTTCGAGATCCTGTCCAACGCCATCGACGAGGCCAGAGAGGGCCACGGCAATCTCATCACCGTCACCCGGTATGAGGACAAGTCCATCGAGGTGGAGGACTTCGGCCGGGGCTGCCCGGTGGACTGGAACGAGAAGGAGCAGAAGTACAACTGGGAGCTGGTGTTCTGTGAGCTGTACGCCGGCGGCAAGTACAACAACAACTCCGGCGACAACTACGAGTATTCCCTGGGCCTCAACGGCCTGGGCTCCTGCGCCACCCAGTACGCCAGCCGGTACTTTGACGCGGTGATCCACCGGGACGGGTTCGAGTACACCCTTCACTTCGAAAAGGGCGAGAACATGGGCGGCCTGAAAAAGGAGCCCTACACCGGCAAAAAGACCGGCTCCAAGTTCCGCTGGCTGCCCGATCTGGACGTGTTTACCGACATCGACATTCCGGTGGACTACTACCTGGACGTGCTCAAGCGGCAGGCGGTGGTCAACGCCGGTATCACCTTCCGGTTCCGCAACCAGGTGGGGGGCAAGTTTGAGACCACCGACTTCAAGTACGAAAACGGCATCGAGGACTATGTGAAGGAGCTGGCGGGGGACAATCCCCTGACGCAGCCGGTGTTCTGGCAGACCGAGCGGCGGGGCCGGGACCGGGCGGACAAGGACGAGTACAAGGTGAAGCTGAGTGTGTCCTTCTGCTTCTCCAACACGGTGCAGGTCATCGAGCACTACCACAACTCCTCCTGGCTGGAGCACGGCGGCTCCCCGGAGAAGGCGGTGAAGTCGGCCTTTGTGGGCGGCATCGACGCCTGGCTCAAGTCCCAGGGCAAGTACACCAAGAACGAGACCAAGCTGACCTGGAACGACGTGCAGGACTGCCTGGTGCTGGTGAGCAACAACTTCTCCACCCAGACCTCCTATGAGAACCAGACCAAGAAGGCCATCACCAACAAGTTCGTCCAGGAGGCCATGACCGAGTTTTTGCGTGCCCAGCTGGAGGTCTACTTCATCGAAAACCCCTTCG